>CAZNSB010000005.1:0-27043 GCA_964575155.1 uncultured Planctomycetaceae bacterium
GTATAACCTGCTGACGAATCCGCTGTACACCGGCAAGATCAAGTACAAGGACGAACTCCACGAGGGCGAGCACGAGGCCATCGTGCCGGCGCAGCAGTTCGGGAAGGTCCAGGCCCTGCTTCAGCACAACGGGCGCAACGGCGGCGTCGAGGTCCGCAACCGCCACGGCGCGCTGCTCAAGGGCCTGCTGTGCTGCAAGGCCTGCGGGCAGGCCATGACACACACCTTCACCGCCAAGGCCGGCAAGCGATACCGGTACTACACCTGCACGCATGCCATCAAGAATGGCCGCGGCGAGTGTCCATCGGGTTCGCTGCCGGCAGCGGAGATCGAGCGCGTCGTCGTGGACGAGATCCGCTGCATCGGCCAGGACCGCGAGCTGCTGGCCGACGTCCTGCGCCAGGGCCGCTGTTCGAACGCTTCGCCTGCGCCGTAGCGATGGCCGTTGGCATCCGCGCACCCCGGCGGTGGCCGCCGGTCTGACCGATCACGTATGGTCCCTGGAGGAGTGGCTTCACTTCCCGACCATTCAATCGAAGCGAGACGCCAGGGCCTGGTATTGGCCATGACGATCAGCCACGGCAGCACCGTCGAACGGCTGGCCAACCTGCTCCGCGGCTCGACCCACCGCACCAACCACGGCGAGTTCCTCTGGCGAAGCGACGGGAACGAATCCGGGGTCATTCAAGAGATCGCCCTGGACACCTTGCGCCGTCTGCGCCGCAAGGAGGGCGGCACGTGTTACCTCATCCTCGACGAAACGCAGACGCTCAAGCGGGCCAAAAAGATGGCCGGCGTGGGCAAGCTGTTCCATCACGCCACCGGCAAGTACGGCACCGGCCACACCCTCCTGAAGGTGTCTCTGTGGCATCGCGGCGTGACGATTCCGTGGGGAAGCTGGCTGTGGCTGAGGCCCGCCGATGCGCGAAAGCACAAGCAGCCTTTCTGCAAGCTGACGCAACTGGCGGCCATGCCGATCCACAACGCCGATCTGCCCCGGGGGCTGAAGGTGACGGTTCTGTTCGACTGCTACTGCCTCTGCCCGGTGGTGGTGGATGCCTTCGCCGCCCGCGGGTGGCATTATGTGGGCGTGGGCAAGGGCAATCGCAACTTCAGGGTCGATGGGACCAAGCGGCGTCTGGACCGCTACGGCCGAAACGTCCTGCGCCGCAGCGGCAGCGGCACCAGCGCCTTCGACAACTTCGTGGTCCGCGGCGACGACCCGGCCTACGCCGAGTAAAGCACCTCCGCCGGGCCGAGGGCTATGTCCGCGGACCTTCTGTGACAAGGGCGCCGTGCCAAGACGGAGTCTTCGCAGCTTTGCGACGTACTCAGATGACAGCGGGCGGTCCGCAAAGAGCCGACCGCCTTCCTCATCTGCTGATGGCTTGAGGCTATTTCCTTCGGCGTCGAATCAACGCCAGTCCGCCAAGGGCCAGCAGGGCGAGTGAGATGGGTTCGGGCACGACGTCGTACTGACCAGTGTTCGCCGCCGCGCCGTCATGCGCGCCGCCGACAAGCTCGATGGCGTCGGTGCCGAAGAACTCCCTTCCGTCGGTCAGGCGTCCTGTCAGCTCCACCACCTTTGTTCCCGGTGCCAGGGCCAGCTCATCCACCGGAAATCGAACAACCAGATCAAGAACCGAGTCCCCGTTCACGTCGGCGAATCCTCCAATCTTCCCACTCTGGCCCTTCGGCTTGGCCGAGGCGCCCTCGAACGCCAGGGTGGCCGGGTCAATGTCGTGAACGTCGAACTCCTCGCTCCCCAAGACGGCGACTGGCACAACGCCGCGTCCGTGCAGGTTAAGCCTGCCGATGTCACTGCGGGGTTTCACGTCCACCCCCACCTGCAGGCCATCAACGACCAACTTCACATCGTCGACGTAGCAGTGGATGCCTCCAATCGCGATACCCCGAACCACACAGTCGGGATGGTGCGCCAGATTCCAACAACCGTATTGCTGCCATTCCAACGTATACGGGCGGAGCGGAACCGCCCCCAAAAGGGGCTCTCCAGTCTTGGTTTCCACCCACAGGCTGTAGTAGGCAAAGGAACCGTCCGGAGGCAAATCCAGACTCTCGTGTCTGAGCCAGAAAGAGGCCTGGACGAGCCGGGGAGCCGGAATGGGGTCGCACGTCTGGCGCAAGCCGCCCCAGGGCCCCAGATATGCGGAGAAGTCACCCACGCGGGCATCCGCGTCGGTAACCAAGACGCTGCCGTCGACATTCCAGCCTTCGGCACCTTCCTCAAAGCTCCCATTGATGATGACGTTCTGGCCCAACGCATGGCCGGTCAACATGAACAGGCTGAGGATCGTCAGAGCGGGTTTCCTTTTCATGGAGCTACCCCTTCGTATTCCCAGTGTGAGCCTGTCGGAGATCCTTCCCCTGAGCGCGCCGACACTCCGTAGCACGGACCATCATCCGCGGTCGGGGCCCTCGGTGCAAGGCTCTTTTTTCGCTGCTCGGTTTTTTTCCGGCCCGAGAAGGGGGTCGGGGCCTCAGGTCAGACCTTGTGCGTTCCCACGCCCCCCCGCTCACGAGCGATCGCCGTCGTGCGCTGCAAGCGGCTCAAGCGAGTCCAAGTGCAAGAAAAAGCCCGCTCACAGGCGGGGGGAGACCTGCGAACGGACCATTTTCCGCCGGGCCGGGGGAAACCCGGCGGAGTAGGGGCCTTTCCTCTCAGCCCATGGTAGGCGGCTTCTTGGCCGCTTGCCAACCGTCAACGACGAAATATGCAGGGGCGATTCTGGGCCAACTCTGGCACGTGGAGCGATTCCTCGTCCGCTCCTTCCTGGCCATCGAACGGATGCTGGGGTGTGTGGTGGCGGCCGCAGGATTCCTGGCCACGTTGCAGCGGGACGAACCGGCGCCATGCCAGCAACTGCAAGCCGACGTGCTGTATTGGGACAAGCCTTTCAAGATTCCCGGCTACCGCTTGGCCTGCGGCATTCGCACCGCCGCCGCTCGATACGGTCCTGCGAGTATGCCCTGCAACGCCTGAGAGTGTAGCGACGCACTTGAAAACAGCTCGTGCGGGCGTGGACGCGGGCCGGCCGCTGTGCACGGACGTACAGACGGCAGGGACGTCGACATCACTGGTCCGTCATCACAGCCCGCCGACTCAAAGGATCCACAGCGACCTTGCCGTCGCCACGGTCCCTTCGCGCGCCCACAAGACCTGCCGGGAGACTCCACACAAATGGCGCTTGCCTACCGCGGGACTCGGCAGTAGATTGACAGGATAGATACAGCGGCTTGACTTTGTTTGGTCGCGGAGCGGCACGGTCCAGGGAGGTCACCCAGCAGTGACCAACCGCATGGGGATGACACATGAACACGGCAAGAACCATTGCGTTGGCGGTTTGTCTGACGGCCGTTGGCGGGTGCCAGCGTTGGTGCAAGAAGCCCGCGCTTCCGCCTTCCGACGTGTCGGTCTCGCCGCTGGCGGCGTTCCCCGACACGAAGCGGCTCGCCGTCCTGGATTTCGCTTGGAAGCCGCCTGCCCAGCCGTCGCGGGATCCGCTGCAGGAAGCGCCCCCGCCCGATGTCGGCAAGCTGGTGGCCGACAGCGTCTCGGCCAGGCTGGTGTGCCTGCCCGGGTACGAGGTTCTCGAGAGGTCCAAGGTGGCCAAGCTCCTCTCGAAACCGAACCCGGCCCAGGCTGAGCTGCTTCGCCAGGCCAAACACCAGGAGATGGGCGAGGCCCTGGGGGCGGACTTCCTTGTCTTAGGCAACGTGGCTACTTACAGGAGCTGGACCAAGGAGATGCAGTCCGGGCACGCCGTCTGCTTCTCCTGCCGCTGTGTCGACGTGGGGACCTCAAAGGTCGTCTGGACCATATCCGGCGCGGTCGAGCACAGCCCCTACGGCCCGGTGGATCCGGCCACCGGACTGGCCGAAATCCTTAATGATGCCATTCCAAAGCTCAAGCAGCAGATCGAAACCAGGAGATTCCAGCAGGCGCTCGGGGCTGAGCAGAAGAAGTAGCCTCTCCGGCGGGAGTTGGGGGGACGCGATGGACTGGCGGGGCGCTCTCGATCCCGATAGGCGGCTGCGATCCCCTGTAGCTGCGCCGGAAGGGCCGCAGGGGCAGCTCCGCCGCGAGCGGCCCGGGCAGAGAGGTGCGCCGTGACCTCAATGGCCCAAACGCGAAACCGCTGTTGGAGTGGCCTGGCCCGCTACCAGAATGCCCCCCTCGCGTCGGGGTGAAACCTTAACTTCGCGCGGGGGGATCCCTTTACATGGAGACTTCTGCCTTGCATGTTTTGTGTGGCGCCCCCGCGTTGCGATTGCACGGTCGGCCAGCTGCCCCCAGAATACGTTTCGGCCCACGGGGTGCGGCGGATTCGCGGCCTCAGGGCTGTGCCAGAGTGCGTGAGTTCCCCAGAACGGAGAGGGATCTCCCAATCCCTGCCCCAAGGAATCGTGCATTCGCAGTCCAGGTAAATCGGAGTCTGGAAGCGTGCGTCCCCCCAAACAAAAAGCGGTGAACCAGCGATGGATCCTTGGCAGGAACGCTGGCTCACCGGGTGGATGGCGGCGGGCGCTGCTATGCACCCGCCTGCCACCGCCACCTGTATTGTACAGCGTGGGCCGCGAAGCGGTCAAGGCCCAAAAAAAAGTAGCTGTCCGAACGGCAAATTGAACAAGCTTTTTCAGATCACAACTTATGGGGGTCTCCGACTGTGCGAACCCAACGGCTGGTGCTTCGAACGGCCGCCTACACACTCTGGGACAGTTTCTCTTGAGCCTTTGGCCTACCTGCGATCGACAAAGACGCCGGAACAGCTACGGAACAGACGCCCATTCTCGGAGCAGTTGTGCAAGGAACCCTCGGCCGCAGCCGGAAAGGCCAGCGCGGCGCCGGAACCGATAGCCCTGCCCGGCGTGGGCGGGGGAGTACTGGCCGTACTGGCGCAGTTGGCCCGCCGGCATTTCGCGGCGTCCAGGGAGGTCGTGGATATCGTCCTCGGCCTTCTCGCCCTGATCCTCTGTCTGTCCGTGGTCTGCCCGAGCGAAGATCGAAGGGCTTGGCCCACACTGAGCCGATCCGTCGAGGAGCCGCTCGTTACGCAAACGGCCCGTGCGCCGGCTTGCCCGCCCCTACGGACTGCCGTAGGGAGGCGGACTTCGGGTAAGCCCAAACCTCAAAGTAAAGTTTTTGCAGGTGTTCCCATGTGCACGAACTGGCTGGACTAAACGGCAGTTCGTCGTGATGTGTGGCTGTCAAGCCCTTTGGGATCCTAGGACTAGCGGCCCGGTCCGTCAGGGCGGGGGAGACGGTGGGGAGGCCCTTCGGCCGAAGCTTACGGGCACGGAGGCTCTGGGCGCCGGCCCTCACGGGGCGGGGCACCAACTCCATCGCCCCAGCGGGCCGCAAAATCGTCAGACTTGACACTTCTACGTATGGCCGCAAAAATTTTTCTTGTTTTCTCGCTTGTTTACGCTTGCAGAAAACGCAATGTGGCGGTAGAATTTCCCCCCGCAACGGCAAGCGGGCGCTATGGAGTTCGGGGAGAGCCATGCGTTAGGGGTATCTCCCCTCGCAGGAGAAGGAGAGGGAACTCCTAACTTCTCGCGTGGGATTCTCGCCATTGACTGAGTGTGCGCGGGAAGCTCTCCCGGCGACCGAGAAGAGCGTCTAGACGGCAAGAAAAGCGGTGAACCAGCGACGGATCCTTGGCAGGAACGCTGGCTCACCGGGTGGATGGCGGCGGGCGTGTTTATGCGCCCGCCTGCCACCGCCACTCTTAATTGTAGATGGCTAAACGCGAAGTGGCCACGGTCGCTGCAAAAAAAGCTGCGGCCGCGGCCGAGGAGGTCAGCGAGATGCCGGAACCGATCACTCTGCTGGGTGTGGGCGGGGCAATTCTGGCCGTCACGGCGCAGATGGCGCGCCGGTACTTCGAGGCGGCCAAGGAGGTCGTGGACGTCATCCTGGGCTTCATCGCCCTGATCCTCTGCCTGCCCGTATTGTGCCTGAGCGCAATTATCATCAAACTGTCGAGCAAAGGCCCCGTCTTCTACACCCAGGACCGCGTGGGCAAGGGGGGCAAGCTCTTCAAGATCTACAAGTTGCGGACGATGTACGTGGACGCCGAGTCGGCCACCGGGGCGGTCTGGGCCAGGCGGGGGGACCCCCGTATCGTCCCTGTCTGCCGATGGATGCGGCGAAGCCACGTGGACGAGCTGCCGCAGCTTATCAACGTCATCCGGGGCGACATGTCCCTGGTGGGCCCCCGGCCGGAGAGGCCGGAGATCCTCGCCGAACTGGAGAAGACGTTCCCGGACGTTAAGAAGCGGCAGTCGGTCCGCCCGGGGATCACCGGGTTGGCCCAGATTCGCAACGGCTACGACACGAGCATGGCCGCCTTCCGCCGCAAGCTCGAGGCGGACCTGGAATATATCGAGCGCCGCAAGTGGAGCACTGAACTGAGGATCCTGGCCGGAACATTGAGAAAACTCAACGACAAAGAGGCCTGCTGATGGGGCGGTCGCCCCCAGGCAACGGCGAGCCCGCAGGACGCGGGCGGGGTCGAGCTGTCGCCGCCAGGCGCGTCTGCGCCTGGCTGCTGGCCGCGGTGGCGGCATGCCTGGGTTCGGCCACTCCCGCCGGGGCCGTCACCGTGGACGGCCAGATAACCCCCGGCGAATGGACGGAAGCCTGGGTGATCATCACCGATCCAAACGAGCCGAATATCTCCGAGGACCACGACATCCACCACATTGTCATGATGGCCGATGCCAGCCGGCTCTATGTGGGCGTTTCCGTCTACGGCGACCACATCGAGCTTGGCGGCAGCGGACCGTCCAGCCCCTACTTGAGCTTCTATTTCACCCTCTCCGCGACGGACGGCCAGAGGTATCGATTCGGGCTGACCCACGACGCCGGCCTGGCCCCGGGCCAGGTCCATCTCAGCCGGTTTGCCGGCGGGTGGACCGACCTGGGCGTCGTCGAGAGCAGTCTGGGCCCGGCCGTGGAGGCGGCCGTGCCCTGGAGCATGCTGCCTGCCGAGCTGACCCACAGCGGCCCCGCTACCGTCGAGGACGTCTTCTTCCTCTACAACGTCGCCCCCGGCGACGCCAACGGAGACGGGGCCGTCGACGTCAGTGACATCGCCGTGGTGGCCAACAATTTCGGCGCCGCCGGCGGCTGGGTCGATGGTGACTTCAACCTGGACGGCAGGGTGGACGTGATGGACTTGAGCATCGTGGCGAACCGCTACGGCAACCGCAGCCCCGGCGGCGCCCGGTACGACATGTTTGATAAGGACACCGTGGTCCACGGCCTGGGCGCGCAGCCCCCCAGCGCGCCTGCGCCCGAGCCAGTAACGATGCTGGGCGTGTTCCTGGGTGTTTCCGGCCTGGCCGGCTACATCCGCAAGCGGCGGACAGACTGACAGGCGAGGTCTCTGACTGGAAAGGTGCGCAGAATGGCAAACGTACTAGACGGACGGCCGCGCAGGAAGCGGGGTCGGAATGACCGGCCTGGCGCCGGATTACACCGATGCGTCGCCCTGCTGGCGGTGGCGGTGGGCCTCCTGGCCGGGACGGCCCGGGCCAACTCCGTCGGCCGGGTCAAGCTCAAGTACCTCAACGTCAGTCCGACGCAGGCGGCCTACCTGTATGTCAATGACGTGCAGGAAGGGCCGTACTACACCGGGGCCTACAACCTCCAGATCGACCCCGTCGACTACGAAGGTGACGACGCCGCCCTGCTGGTCGGCGGCTCCGTCCCCGACAACGTGATCGCCACCTACTGCGCCGACATCCGCCAGGACGCGCCCCTGGCCTGGGATGACTATTACATCTACCACCCCGCCGACGCGCCCATCGGCGGCGGCAACACGCCCATGGGCGTGGCCAAGGCCGCCGACCTCCGCAGGCTCTTCGACCTGCACCTCGGCGATGTCGGCGGCAGCGACGACGAGGCCGCGGCCTTCCAGGCCTGCGTCTGGGAGATCATCAACGAGACCACCGACACGTACGACGTGGACTACCTGTCGGACGACAAGGGGTCGTTCTACGTCAAGGAGTACTGGGGGGCCGCCTCCGACTGGCGGCTGACGGCCAATGCCTGGCTGGACGACGTGGCGCTGATGACGGAGGACCCGGACATCGGCGTCCGCGTCCTGGCCAACCCCGACACCCAGGACTTCGCCGTGACCATCCCCGGCCTGGGCGCCGGAGTGCCCATCATCCCCGAGCCGCTGACGATGCTGGGCGTGTTCGTTGGCGTCTGCGCCTTGGCAGGGCATGTCAGGCAGCGGCTGCTGCAGGCGGCTCGTAGCTGACCATGTGCGAACAGCGAAAGCAGGGAAAGGAGCCACAAGCCGTGAGATGCTTGAGGCTATGTTTGGGAGCAGCTCTGATCGTGATTGCCGCTGAGGCGGCCCAGACCGCACCCGTGTTCGACGGCGCCATCAGCCCCAATGAGTGGGATGCCTACTTCCTTGGCACCAGCACGCACAACAACAACTGGGGTGCCGGCGACTACGTCACGACCAACGTGTACGCCTATCATGACGCCTCGAACTTCTATGTCGCTTGGGAGATGGTGGACTGTACCACGGACTCCTGGGACATAGCCAAGGCCGTCAATGTTGAGGCCAATTTCTATATCAAATGTCCCTCAACGGTCTCTTACCCCGAGCCAGGATACGATCTGCTGGACATGCAGCACGAAACGCTGAAGCAGACGGACGGCGTCGGATGGGCAGAGATGGGCTCTCTCAGCAGCAACGGGATCATCTACGGATATACGCATGAATCCACCCCCGAGAGGATCGGCGTAGGGGAATTCCAGATTCCCTGGACGGCGTTCACCGAGGGTCAACAGTTCCCGATCACTCTCGTGGGCCAGTACTGGGGCTACGGTTTTGACACGAACCCCGTGACCTACCCCATCCCCGAGCCGGTGACGATGCTGGGCGTGTTCGCCGGCCTCGCCGGCCTGGGCGGGTACCTCCGCAAGCGCAGACTTCTGTGAACGGCAGCCTTGAAACCCCGCGCGCAGTGATGCGCAGGGCGCCAAAGGAAGTGATGGGAAGCAATGAATGCAGCAGCAACGCAATTCGGGAACCGAAGGCACTCGGAAAGAAGGGAGGTAGGAGCCTTGAGACACTTAGACCTGTTAATGGCAGCCGGCCTGATGCTGGCCGTCACCGGGATGGCCGGGGCGAGCACCTTGTGGGGTACGTCCTACCTGACCACGGATTACTATTCCGGCGCCCAGATATGGACGGTGGATACGGCTACCGGAACTGTCAATATGCTCCGCAGTTATGATCCCGTGGTCGATAAGATCGGTGGGCACGGAATCAAAGGATTCGGGGACATCGCCCAGGCCTCTAACTTGTACCTTTACGTGACCGTTCTGACTGAGGGCACGCAAAGCTTCGACCTGCTGGCCAAGATCGACCCGACAGACGGTGCGATCTTGAACAGTTGGAACATCTGCGACTCCAGCCCCACGTACACGTATTCCCACGGCATGGACGGCCAACCCGTAAAGGGCACCATCAACTCCCTCCGAGCCGTGGGCAACACACTCTACGGGATCGAGGGCGGAGGCGTCAACGATGCCAGCTTGGTCAAGATCGACCTAGATGCCAACGGAGATTTTGCCTCCCGGAGCGACTACGGCAACGCAGGCGATATGGCCGACGGGGACCTTGCCATTCATCCTACGACCGGCGATTGGTACGGTACCTTCTGGAACGGCTCCGGCAGTACGTTGGACACGATAGATCCCACTACCGGCAACGGGACCACCGGCCCTAACACGGGAATCCTCTCTTGGGGCGGCACGGTCTCGGGCCTCGCCTTCGACGAGAGCGCCAAGCTGTGGGCCGGTAGCTGGGCCGACCGGAACCTGTATTCCATCAATTCGGTGACTACTGGCGGGCACACCCTGGAATATGACCTGAGCTCCGACATCGGAGGCAACATCACCGGCCTGTCGAACGTCGTCCCCGAGCCGCTGACCGTGCTTGGCGTTCTCGCCGGCGTCGCCGGCCTGGGCGGGTACATCCGCAAGCGGCGGGCGTGAGTTGCAGCTTCAGGACGCCCGCACGGCAGGCGGGAAGGAATGGAAGAAGGGAGAGAGACCATGAGACGTTCGAAGTTGCTGAGTGCGGCGGGCCTTGTCCTAGCCGTCACCGGGGCGGCCGCGGCCGCTACGTACTACGTCGATGACGACTACACCCCATCCACGCCCGGCTGGGGCGTGACCCACTTCGACAACCTCCAGGCGGGCATCGACGCGGCGGCGGCGAACGACACGGTCCAAGTCTACGACGGCACCTACGGCGCCAACGCGGCGACAGGCAGGGCGGCCTACATCACCACGAACGGGCTCAATCTCATCGGCGAGTCCCAGTCCGGCACGATCATCGATGGCGCCGTCGGAGGCGTTGGAAGCTCCGGGGCCTATTGGTCCAAGGGCATCCATGTCGAGGCCAACGACGTCACCATCCGCAACTTCACCGTGCAGGGGTTCACCGGGGACTTGCCCAGCACGGGCGGATACGGCGTCCTCTTCCGGGACTACGCCCACGACACGCCCGGAGAAGGCTATGTCTACTACTCCGGGGGCACTGTCGAGAATGTGACGTCGCAGGACAACTGCTACCCGATGTACTCCCTCGTCCATCAGGACCTGACGGTCGATAGCTGCCTGATCCAGAACAACCTCGGGGATGGGATGTTCATTGCCCGAGAATCCGACGGGGCCACCATCACGAACAACACCGTCCTCAACTCCGGTGACCACGGCATCTGGGTCGGGAATTGCTGGAGCGGCCTCGGTCCCTCCGACAATGCCACCATCACCGCCAACACCGTCGATGGGGCCCGCGAAGGCGGCATCTCCTTCGTGGGTTCCGACACCGCGACCATCGAAGGCAACGTCATCACCAATGCCGCGGGAGACGGCTGGTCCGTCGGCGCCCTCAGCCTTAAAGACGGCCCGTCGAACGTCACCGCCCGCTACAACATCATTTATGGCAACGACGGCACCTGGGGAGGGTACGCCGGGACGGGGCACGGCGTCGGCATCGACGGGGACCCCTCCAACATCGTCCTGAACTACAACAACATCTATGGCAATGCCGGCGACGGCTGCCACAACTACTCCACCGTCACCGTCAACGCCGAGTACAACTGGTGGGGCGACGCCACCGGCCCCGGGGGCCTCGGCCCGGGCAGCGGCGATGAGGTCTCGGCGTACGTGGACTACGATCCCTGGCTGTCCGAGCCCATCCCCGAGCCGCTGACGATCCTCGGCGTGTTCCTGGGCGTCTCCGGCCTGGGCGGGTATGTCCGGAAACGACGTTCGGAAGGAGTCCAGGCGTGATGCGTGCAGTTGTCCCGGAGAGAGAATCGCAGGAATAAGGAGCAGTAGATGAGACACATAGTACCGGTCGCAGCAATCACGTTGGCGCTGGGCGCAGCAGTTGCCCACGGCACCAGCTTGAGCCTGCCCGACGGAAGCATGTCGGTTGGCCCGTACGGTAGCGATTCACCATGGTGGGACACAACCAGCTATAAGCGGGCCGTGACCGCCGGTACGATCAACGCACAGACGTGCTTGGATGTCAGGGTGAGCGGGCGACTGTCGAATTTTCAATTCGAGGAGGCAGCCTATGGGGGCGCCTTTTTCGAAGTCGGCCTGATGACGGACGACGAGTACCAGGCGATGGAGCCGTACGACCCGGAGACCGCCAATTGGGATTCGTCCACGGCCCGAGGATCGAACCGGGGCATCTATTTGATCCTGCTTGAGTCCGAAATGTACATGGAGGATTGGGGCGGCTACTGGCCGCCCGACGGGGGATACTATCCCGGCCAGTATTACCTGAGCGACGACGGCCAGGACGTGTTCTTTCATCACTTCGATTCAGACACCACGGTCGACTTTTCGTTCACACTGCATCCTTCGGGTTCGGCCGGAGGGACCGTCGATGCTACCGTCACCGTCATTGACGGACAGGACACGTACCAGTGGTCCACAACCGGTCTGCCCTACGGGCGATACAACCCCGTAGCATATGACCCGTATCACACAGGCGATGGCAGCGCCTGGGCCATCGTGGAGGACTTCAGCCAGGCTCACCTGTTCGTCAACGCGCTGGGCTACAGCGACAGCGGCACCAGCTCCTTTGACTACAGCGACATCCAGGCCGTCGTCATTCCCGAGCCGCTGACGATGCTGGGCGTGCTCCTCGGCGTTTCCGGGCTCGGCGGCTACATCCGCAGGCGGCGGATCGTGTGAGTTGTCGTCCACAGCCCGCACCTAGTGAGTGTGGGCTGAGAAAGGAAATTGCGGAAGTGTCGAACGCAGCAACGAAATCCGGCACCTGCCTGCCGGCGCGGGCCATTGTGAAGACGCGAGGTCTGGCGTTCAGGCCCGCGTATCACGCGGCGAGGCAACTCCCCCAGCACGCGGGGATACAAGTGAGGAGACAAGAGCCATGAGATGCTTGAAGCTCTTAATGGCAGCAGGCCTGGTACTGGCCGTCACCGGGACGGCCGGGGCAACAACTTTCGCCACCGGCGTGGATTCGATGAGTTATAACATCACCACCTGGTCTATCCGGACAGGCTGGACATCGGGACGCTGGCTGAACCAAACGCCCGAGTATTTCATGTTCGATACGAGTTGGGCGGATCGTTACAAGGTGACGGATCCGCCCTACCCGCTTTACTACGATTATGGGCCGCCGGCCGTGGGGCAGGCCATGAGCGGGCTGGGCTACGATGGGCGGGGCGTCCAGCCCAAT
The DNA here is from genome assembly GCA_964575155.1 of uncultured Planctomycetaceae bacterium. Classification (GTDB taxonomy): domain Bacteria; phylum Planctomycetota; class Phycisphaerae; order SM23-33; family SM23-33; genus CAZNSB01. The sequence goes on from CAZNSB010000005.1 coordinate 12,786, forward strand.
CAGCTTCTGGCTGCATGGTGGCCAATTCCTCAAACAGTCCGGGGGCAATGACAGTTCCTGGGCGGACGATACCTACTGGGCGTCCAACGAGTACGGTACCCCACGCACCGGTGCCGGGACTGCCAGCCTTGTTGTGACGGAGTTCACCGGCACCTTCGTGTGGGGCGGCACCGGGCCGAACGGCGTGGTGGGTAACATTCTTGCGGATGACTGGGCCGACGTGTACGTCAACAACACCCTGGTCTATACGACCGATTCGCGGGCCTACGACGCCGTCGAGACGTTCTCTTACCTCGGCGTCCTGACGCCCGGGGATAACGCCCTGAAGGTCATTGTGTATGACACCGGTCAGGGCGACGTTGGCCAAAGTCCCACCGCCGGTGCGACAGCTCTCCAGTTGGAGTTGGATATCATCCCCGAGCCGGTGACCATGCTCGGCGTCTTCGGCGGCATCGGCGCCCTGGGCGGCTACATCCGCAAACGCAGACTTCTGTGAAGGGCAGCCTTGAAGCCCGCGCGCACTGGCGTGCGGGGCGCCAAAGGAAGTGACGAGACGCAATGAATCCAGCAGCAGCGCAATTCGGGAACCGAACGCGCCCGGAAAGAAGGGAGGCAGGAGCTTTGAGACACTTAGAGCTGTTAATGGCAGCGGGCCTGGTACTGGCCGTCACCGGGACGGCCGGGGCGTCGACCCTGTGGGGTACGAGCTTCAAGTACTGGGATGGCTCGGAGGTGTGGACGCTCGACCCGGCTACCGGCGTGGTCGACATGAAGGGGCTGGTAGGATCGGCCGCCTTCTCCGACATTGCCGTTACGCCAAGTGGACGCGTTTACACGGTGGGAGACTCCGGGCTGGCCACCTTCATCACCGCTCCCAACGGCAACAGCGTCTGGGACTTCAACGACCTCTTCCGCCTCAACCCGGTGACGGGACAGATCGACCAGACCTGGGCCGACGTGGCGCCTCGACGGTTCAACGCGCTGACGGCTGAAAGCGAAACAAGCCTCTTGGCCATTGAGGGCGGCGGGGTCAACACCCAGTGGGGCTACCCGGAGGGGCCTCATCTGTATCGAATCCACCTGGACGGGACGGGAGCTTACACCGGCATGACCGACCTGGGCGCGCTCGTCGATCAGCCGTCCGATGGTGATCTGGCTCGGGAGGCCGGCGGGGTCTACTACGGCGGCTCCTTCTGGCAGTCGGGCCCGACAAGCGACATCTACGCACTGGATCCGAACAACGTCGGCGCCGAGACGCTGGTCATGAATTTCGGCAAGCCCTATATTTCCGGCCTTGCCTTCGACTACGACACGGGGGATCTGTACGCAGGGGCGTGGGATTCCACGAGCATCTACAAGTTGAACCTCGGTGACGGTACTTACGGCACGATCAGCCTGACGGGCGAGGTCTTCGAGGGCGTCGTGTTCGGCATGGACAGTGTCATCCCCGAACCGCTGACTATGCTGGGCGTGTTCCTGGGCGTTTCCGGGCTTGGCGCCTATATCCGCAAGCGGCGGGTGCTGTGAGTTGCCAGTGACGGCCCGCACATCGCCATGTGTGGGCGGAGAAGGAAAACGCGGAAATGAGAAACGCGGCAACGAAATCCGGAATGCAAAACCACCGGGAGAGGAGGTGCCCATGGAGCAGGACCAAAACCCGGAAAGTACTCCGTAGCAACCCGGCCGGCGTGCTGCCAGCCGGCCGGGGCCGTTGTCAAGACGCGAGGCCTGGCGGTCAGGCCCGCGTGATGTTGGAGCAGCCGGGAGCGAACGTCCCTTCGCTCCCCTCACAAGGCAGGAAAAAGGAGAAACAAGCCATGAGCTACCGAATGCTGAGTTTCATCCTGGTGGCGGCGCTTGCCCTGTCGCCGCCGGTGGCCGTAGCGGCGCCGGTCTTCACCCTGGACGACAACCCGTCCGCAAGCGGCGGCGTCGGCTGGGGCGCCGAGGAACCGTACGGCGCGGGTGGGACGTGGCGCGTTGCCGGCCCTCTGGCACCGTCGCCGTCGCTGGCACTGGGATTCAAGGACTCCGACGTCCTCACACCGGGGCCGGGCGTGCCCGCTTTGCACATCTCTGTGAACGGGACCTACGTCGACGCCATCAGCGACAACACCCTCATAGAGGGAGGCTGGCTGGACTTCAGCGTCGACCGCGTCAGCGTGGGTGCTGCCGGCTCGGCCGTCAACGCCGAGTCCCTGGTCAATCAGCAGGCCGGCGACATCTACCGGACGACCCGAGGCTTCACCGCGCCCGGCACCTTCCGTGGGCAGTTGCCCCCCCCGTTGCCGCCGCCACAGCCCCCTTTGGGCGGCTGGGCGGGCTTTCTACCCACGGCCGGAGCCGCGCCGGGAAGCAATGTCCTGGTTTTGGACGAGTCACAGTTGACGCTGACGGCTATGGGAGTCCCCGGGACCCTTACGGGTCCCGGTCTACCGACGCAGCCCACGGTCCAGGGCAACAAGGACAACGTGGACGCCTTCAACTGGGAGAACTTCGGCCCCGTCGATCTGAGCGGGAAGGTAGTGAACCAGACGAGCAACATCTACTTTTCCATCAACCCGGACGAGGCAGCCGGGGCGGTTGGCGCCAGCGCCGCCGACATCTATGTCCAGACCCCGGCCGGCTGGGCGTTGTTCTCTGCTGCGGGCAACTTGGGCCTGGATTTGTTTGGGTTGAACACCGACGACGTCGACGCCCTGATCATGTGGGACAAGGGCATCGAGGGCGAGCTAAACCCCGGCGTGGACTACGCCTTGTTCAGCCTGTCTCCCGGCTCAGCCAGCCTCGGGAACTGGAACCTGAGTGCCGCGGATGTGTTCTTCACGGACTTCACGGGCGTGTTCGCCACGTACGCCACTGCTGCGGATCTGGGCCTCATTGGGGTCGGCGGCAGCGGTCTCGGCGACGACAACGTGGATGCCCTGGAGATCGTCCCCGAGCCGCTGACGATGCTGGGCGTGTTCCTGGGCGTTTCCGGCCTGGCCGGGTACCTGAAGCGGAGACTGGCGTAGCGAAGCCCCCACAACGGTGTGTGGGCCGGAAGAGAAGGCCATGGAACTCGTAAAGACACAACCAGGAAAGGAGGTGCATGCGGGAGAACATCGAGAATGTACCTGACGGCAACGGCCGGGCGCTGCCAGCCGGCACGTTGTCAAGACCGCTCGGGCCTGACGGTCAGGCCCGGGTGTGAAGTTCACGGACCTGGCAGCAGGAAGAGCTTCCTTGAGCGCGCATGAGGCAAGCGCAAGGATTTGCATAAAGGAGAGTGATGATGAGGAAGCTCCTGAAGATAGTTGCATTAGCCGGCCTGATACTGGCCGTCGCCGCGACGGCCGGGGCCAATACTTTCCCGAACGTCGTCAAGTGGATCCAGGATCCTGACCCGTATGGGTGGGACGTTAATGTGACTTTTGACCCTGACATGCAGCAGTCCAGGGGCGTGGCCGACGACTGGCTCTGCACGCAGTCCGGGCCGGTGACCGACGTCCATCTGTGGGTATCGTTCAAGGGAGATGTCGGCGATCCAAGCTACATCCAGATGATTGACTTGAAGATCTTCTCCGACATCCCCGCCGATCCGGACGGTCCGGGCCCCCTGTTCAGCCAGCCGGGCCTCGGGCTCAAGGGGTGGCTGGTCGGTTTCGATCAGTTTACCTGGGAAGGGCCGTACATCGGAGACCAAGGCTGGATCACGCCCGGTCCGGACCCTCAGATTAGCGAGCACGATCACGACTTCTACTATCGGATCGACATCGACCTGAGCACAGACCCCTTCGTCCAGCAGGCGGGTAACGTCTATTGGCTGGGGGCCACCATGATGACTTATCCGTTCGGCGAGGAGGTGTTTGAAAAGGTCTATGCGGGCTGGAAGACGACGGAGGACCATTGGAACGACGACGCGGTGTATTGGGATGTGAGCCAGTATGGCTGGCGACCGGTCAGTGACCACGACGGTAACAGCCTCGGCCTGGATATGGCCTTCGTGATCACGACTCCCATCCCCGAGCCGCTGACGATGCTGGGGGTGTTCCTGGGCGTTTCCGGCCTGGGCGGCTACCTGAAGCGGAGACTGGCGTAGCAGAGGCCCGCACCCGGAGTGCGGGCCGGAAGAGGACGCCATGCAACGGATAAAGACAACCCGGAAAGGAGGTGGACGCGGGAGAACAGCCGAATTGCCTATGTACTCAACGGCGACGCCCGGGGGCTGCCGGCCGGCGCGTTGCCAGGACCCGCCGGGCCTGACGGTCAGGCCCGGACAAGAACTTCACAGAGCTGGCAGCAAGATGAGCTTCCTGGAGTATGCAGGGGGCAGCAGCAACTGAGAAGAGGAGACTTATGATGAGGAAGCTTCTGAAGATAGTTGCAGCAGCAGGCCTGATACTGGCCGTCACCGGGACGGCCGGGGCCACCAGCGTCGGCTATACGGTCTCCGGCTGGGGGCCAACGCATTTCCCCGGTACCGCGGCAGATGACCCGGCACCAGCGCCACCCGACACTGCTCACTGGGGCCCCGCCGGTTACCCGGGTGACGAAGTGGAACTGGAACTCTACTCGGACACCATTGACCTGTATGATGGCGCTTCTTATGTCAAGAAGATCAACACCCTCCTCTGGACCGGATTCTACACGTATGCAGGGGGAGGCGATCCAGAGAATCCAGACGCCGATTGGCGTGAGTTGGCGTTCCATTTTAGCACACCCCGAACCATAACGATCGGCACGGAAAGTACGCCCCTCAGCCAGGGTGGTCTTCTCGAATGTAACTGGGACACTGACCACCTCTCGTTTTCTGACGGACCAATGGTTTCCCTGATCGTGGAGAGCTACAAAGTTGACATCACACCGCTCGGTCTTCCGGCCGCGGGCGCCGGTTGGTCCGGAGACATCGGAGAGGGTGTTGTACAGCCGTCGCGAGACATCGAGGCGCGCCTTGACGTTACGCTGATCCCCGAGCCGCTGACGATGCTGGGGGTGTTCCTGGGCGTTTCCGGCCTGGGCGGCTACCTGAAGCGGAGACTGGCGTAGCAGAGGCCCGCACCCGGAGTGCGGGCCGGAAGAGGACGCCATGCAACGGATAAAGACAACCCGGAAAGGAGGTGGACGCGGGAGAACAGCCGAATTGCCTATGTACTCAACGGCGACGCCCGGGGGCTGCCGGCCGGCGCGTTGCCAGGACCCGCCGGGCCTGACGGTCAGGCCCGGAAGTGAAGTTCGCAGACCTGGCAGCAGGATGAGCTTCCTGGAGTATGCAGGGGGCAGCAACAACTGAGAAGAGGAGACTTATGATGAGGAAGCTTCTGAAAGCAGTGATAGCAGCCGGCCTGATACTGGCCGTCACCGGGCCGGCCGGGGCCAACGAATGGACCGGGGCGGCAACTATCCGAGACGAGACCTTCTACGTTCCGTCGTCTGGACTGAACCTCGGGCCGTGGACCACCATCCGGGCCGGGACGGATTACGAACTCAGCGGCTATGAGGTCGTTGATCCTTTCCAGATCAATCTGGAGTATCAGCCCGGGATCCTGGACAAGGATATTGCCAACATAAACACGTACTTTTACCCGGCTAACGCAGCCTTTCCGAGCGACCATACCGATGGTACGTGGAGCGTCAACTTCGAGGACAACGATGAGTACCTCTTCAACGTCAGTGTCGGCGGCGGGCTGACGGTGTACGAGTACGAGGGTATGGCCGAGACCGTGGACCCGAACATCGAGTGGACGCTCACCGCGTGGCACCAGACGATCCTTGCCGGGGACATCGTCGGCAATACTTTGCGGGTGCTTCCTGTCGGGACATACCGTCCGTTCGTGGGTGACCCGGACGTCAACAACGTGGAGGTGTTCGACGGCAACCTGGACACCGAGGTCCTCGGGTACACCTTCACCGGTACGGCCGCCGAAATCGGCGACGGGAGTTCTCTCGGCGTCATCCTCGTCCCCGAGCCGCTGACGATGCTGGGGGTGTTCCTGGGCGTTGGCGGCCTGGGCGGCTACATGCGGAAACGACTGATGTGATGCATTGAGCGAAGATCTTTGCCTGGAAAGGAGGCCATGCAAATGGCAAGCAGATTTGAAAGATTTCCGCCTAGGGAGCGAGGCCAGCCTGGCTCGTCTCGCGCGGGACCCGGCCCGCCTCGTACCGGGCCGAGCGGGCGGATCCGCCTGCCGGCGGCAGCGGGGCTGATCGTTGCCCTGTGCTTGTCGGTGTCGGCGGTCCGCGCCAACTCGGTCGGCCGGGTGAGGCTGAGGTTCCTGAACGTCTGGCCCAGGCAGACAGGCGCAACGTACCTGAGCGATGCCTACTACGGGTCCTTCTACACGGGCACCTATAACCTGGAGCTTGACCCGACGGTCAAGGAAGGTCTCGAGGGCCCCGACCTGGTGGACAGCGCGGCCCCGTTCGACTACAAGATCGGGAGCTACTGCGCTGACCTGTTACAGTACGCGCCAGGGTCGTATGAGTACTACGACATCTATCGGCCGGCAGAGGCCCCCATAGGCGGCGGCAACACTCCTATGGGGGACGACAAGGCATTGGACCTGCGCAGGCTCTTCGATCGCCATCTGCACAAGGTGGTGGACCACAACACCGCCGCGGCGTTCCAGGCCTGCGTCTGGGAGATCGTGTACGAGGACCCGAGCAACTCGTACGACGCCAGCTACTACAATGCCGGCACGCGGGGCGAGTTCTACGTTCAGGAGTCCTGGGGCGGGCCGAGTTGGACGTACACGGCCAACTCCTGGCTCGGAGATCTGGGCGAGGACGATCCCGACATCGGCCTGCGGGTCCTGGCGAACACGAGTTTGCAGGACTTCGCCGTGACCATCCCCGGCCTCGGCGCAGAGCCCATCCCTGAGCCTCTGACGGTGATGGGCGTGTTCCTGGGCGTGGCGGCCGGGGCCGGCTATGTCCGGCGGCGCAGGTTGACCTAACAGGTTGAGTTGAAACGCCCGCGCGGGATCGCCGCGCGGGCCCCGGCGACGTGGGATCGACATTGTGACGCCGCAGCCGACGAGGCTCCGGGGCCATGCAGGGGGGGTTTTTGCATATCGAGGGCCCGGAGGACACCCAAACGGACCTCGCCTCACAATGGACTGTGGCACGGGCGTCCCGCCCGTGCGGGGCAGGCCGATCCGGCCCTGAATCGTACGGTCTGCACGGCCGAGACGGCCGTGCCACGAAAGAGCAGGACGCCTGATGGCTTCGAGACGGCCGGGCACGGCGGCGCGTTGGATTGACCGGCGCCGACGGCGAGAGGCCGCCAAGGGGATCACAAGATGCGGCGATGGGCTACCGTGATTGGGTGGCTGGGACTGATGGCCACCGCGGCCTCGGCCGAGGTGAAGGTCATCAGCGGCGTCCCCAGCTACATCTGGTATCACGGGTGCGGCCCGACGGCGGCGGGGATGCTCATCGGCCATTGGGACGGGAAGGGCCTGGACGACCTCATCCCGGGCTCCAACGACTGGAACGCCAATCAGCAGGCCGTCAAGGACATGATCGCCTCGGCGGGGCACATCCGCGACTACGTCCCGACGCCCGACCGGGAGGAAACGCCCGAGGACCCCTACCACGACGACGACTGCGTGGCCGACTTCATGTGGTGCTCGCGGAACCCGTGGGGGCACGGGCAGAGCTTCGAAAACCTCCAATGCCTGGGGCTGACCGGCTACGCCGAATACCGCGGGTACTACGGGTCGATCGCGAGCTACATGTTCTTCGGCGGGCTGGAGAGCGTCTTCTTCGCCGAGATCGACGCCGGCCGGCCGGTCGAGCTGTACGTGGACACCGACGCCGACGGCACCGGCGACCACTTCGTGACGGCCATCGGCTACGACGACACGCCCGGGGCCCGGAAGTACATCTGCTACGACACCTACGACCACAACCAGCACTCCTACGACTTCGCCAGGAACCAGAGCGGCCAGGTGTACGGGATCAGGTCAGGCACCACCTTCAAGATCTCCTGGCCGGGGGACGCCAATCGCGACGACGAGGTGGACGTCCTGGACCTGGCGATACTGGCCAACCACTACGGCCAGTCGCCGGCGGGGTGGGGGGAGGCCGACCTCAACGGCGACGGTGAAGTGGGCGTGCTCGATCTGGCCATCGTGGCCAACAACTTCGGCTGGACCGCCGGCGCCGGCCTCCCCCCGACCGGCCCCGGGGGAGCACCCGCGCCCGAGCCGGCCGTCCTACCGCTCCTGGCCTTGGGCCTGGCTGTCCTGGGCCTCCGCAGACGCCGCAGCCTCAGCGGCCGGGCGAGGGCCGGCTGATTCAGCAGGGAAGCAACACAGCAGCCCCTTCCGCGATGCGGGCCGCACCCGATTCCATGCATTCTGACACCCTCTGCTCCTGCTGCTGCGGGCAAGCGAATCAGGATCGCCTCCGGCTTTGCGGGGCCCTCATCGGCCGGGCGCTGCGGTCCGGTCGCAGCGGCCCGCGGGGAGCTGCGGGCGCGACATCCAGGCGACCGGGGCAGGGGCGGACCGTGTCAGGAGCCGTAAGTGATCTGCCGGCAAACGATTGGGGCAGCCTTTTTTTGCATTTCCGACTTCCGGGAAGGCCCCCTTTGTGCTACAATACCGGGTTAATAGGCAGGACAGTGGCCGCAGGTCGCCACAGAAGCGCGGACCGGCCATTGGCGGATCTTGATGGGCCTGCGGGGTATTGCACAGGTCTTTCAGGGTGAATGGTCTCGCGCGGGGAGTATGTGCTTTCCCCATACAGCGGAGTCTCCGCGGACACGCTGGCGGCTGGACTGTGGCCGCCAAGCGACCGGAGCAGCAATACGGAGACAGCCTTGGCGGGCCCAAAGGCGGCAGGTCCTTTCAGGAGTGGGATGGAACAGCGAATGACTGCCAGATGCAGGCGGCCGGGAGCATTCCTCCTCCCGGGAACCCTCTACGTCTGCGCGGTTCTCTTGGGGCCAGGATGCCACCGAGCCGATGAGGTGAGGGCCTTCCTCCGCGAGCCGCGCATGCCGGTCAGCGGCGCGGAATACCGCGTCTATCCACCGGACGTCATAGCGATCAGCTCCCAGCAGATCACCGAGATCAACGGCCTGCAGCAGCAGGTCCGCCCCGACGGGAAGATCAACCTGCCCCTGATCGGGGAAGTCGAGGTCGCCGGGCGCACGCCGAGGGAGATCAGCTCGAAGATATGCCTGGCGGCGGGCCAGTACTACGAGCGCGAGAAGGTGGACGCGACCGTGCAGGTGGTCGGCTACAACTCGCAGAAGTACTACGTTTTCGGACAAGTGGCCGGCCCCGGCCCGAGGGCCTGGACCGGCTGTGACACCCTGCTGGACGCCTTGTGCACCGCGCAGCCGACGCAACTGGCCTGGCCGCAGCGGATCAAGCTCGTCCGCGGGAGGTCTCCCCGAAAAGGCGGGTATCTGCCCATTCCCAAGGACAAGAAGAAGGAGGCCCGCCGGGCGTTCAAGGCGCAAGGCAAGAACAAGGCCGGGGCCGAGGAATTGACGGTCAACCTGATGGCGATGATCAAGAATGGGGACCTCTCGCACAATATCCTGCTCCAGCCCGACGACGTGATCTACGTGCCGCCGAACCCGTTCGCGGCGGTGGGCTTGGCGCTGAGGCAGGTGCTGTTCCCGGTCCAGCCGGTGCTGGAGACGGTTCGCGTTCCCGGCGAGGTCCGGACCGCCGTCAGTCCCTCAAGGCCCGAGGAGTGATCCAAGGGACGCAATGGCTGAAGGCAGCGAGAAAAAAGAGAGAAGGACCCCGCGCGACGTGCTGAGAGTCGTCTTCCGCCGGCGCTGGCTGTTCCTGTTGGGATCGTCCCTCTTTGCCATCGGGGCGCTGGTGGGTTCGCACTGGCTGGAGGTGAAATACACCGGCACGGCCAAGTTCGAGCGTCGCAGCGACGTCGCCGCCAGGGAGAGCCTCCAGCGCAGCAGCGAGTCGTTCGAGGCCATCAAGCTGACCCTGCAGCACGAGCTGGCCGGCCGGGGTGCCGTCGAACGGATCGCCGACGACCTGGGCCTTACCCGCGGGCTTCCGCGCGACCAGGGGGCCCACTTCACCGACAGCGGCGAGCTCCAGAAGCAGGAAATCGTCCGCAAGCTGATGAAGGACATAAAGGTGCGCTGGGAGGTCCGCTCCGAGGACGTGGACCTGGTCTCGGTCAGCGTAACGCACAGCGATCGCAGGCTCGCCCGGGAAATCCCCGACGTCCTTGTCAAGAACTACATCACACGCGTCAGCGAGCAGATCGTCCAGCGCCTCACCGACAGCCGCGACTTCCTCCTCAAGCAGGTCCGCGCCTGCACCACTCGCGCCACCGAACTGAACAACAAGAAGATCCAGTTCGAGACCCGGCACGCGGGGATGATGCCCGACAGCCCGGGGGCCCTGCAGGAGCGCATACAGCAGATCAGCGCGGACATCGACGCCCGCCAGCTTCAGCAGAACACTGCCAGGCAGACGCTGGCTCGCCTGAAGGCGCTGGGCCAGGCGGCCACGGCGCCTGCCAGCCAGCCGGCGACCCAGCCGGCGGAGCCCGTCCAGGTCGTGAGGGGTCCGAATCCCGAGCTGAGGCGGCTGGAGGAGCAGTTGAGGGCTATGGAGGAAGCCCTGACGGACGCCCAGATGCTGAACCACATGAAGGACAACCACCCCACGGTGGTCAAGCTGCGGGCCAAGATCAGGCAGCTCCGAAAGACCATCAAGAACACGCCCGCCGAGGCCGTCTTGCACAGGGTGTACGGCAACGCGGCGAGCTCGGACGCGCTGAGACCGCAACTGGCGGCCACCGAATCGTTGCTTGAGACCGCAACGCGCGAGATCGAGCGCCTCGAGAGGCGAAGAGCGGCCTGGCAGAAGCTGATGGGGAACTTCGCCCCGGTCCGGCAGGAATACCTTCAGATCATCGAGAAGATCCAGAAGCAGGAGGCGGAGCTGGGGAACTGGCAAGGGCGGCTGACGGAGGTGGAGATGGCCCTGGCGGCCGAGGTCGCGAAACGCCGCACGCACCTCAACGCGGTTCAGGCGGCCCAGAGACAGCTCCGCCCGTCCTCGCCCAGCCTGGTGATGATCCTGGGCTTCGCCATCTTCGGCGGGCTGGCCTTCGGGGGCGGGCTGGTGTTCGGGGCGCAGTTCCTGGACCGCACCATCGCGACCACCGAGCACGCGATGGACTATTTCGACGTACCCGTCCACGGCGTCATCGGCGAGATCGTGACCCGCCGCCAGCGCGCTGCGGCCCGCCTGAAGCGATGGCTGGTGGCGCCCGTCGTCTCCCTGATCATTGTGGCGTGCTTGTGCATCTCCGGCCTCAGTGTCGTGCTCTGGCTGCGGTTCCCGGAGAAGTATGAGCAATGGAGGGCCTCGCCCGCCGGGTTCGTCTATCGAACCGCCGCCGAGGCCGCAGGAGCCCCCCTGGAAAGACCTTGAGAGCCAACGGATGTACCTGGACTTCTACAACCTGAGAGAATTCCCGTTCGCCATAACCTGCGACGAGAGATTCTTTTATGAGAGCCCCACGCACGCCGAGGCCCTGGCCAACATGATGTACACCGTCCAGCAGCGCAAGGGGATGGTGCTCGTGACCGGAGAGGTCGGCGCCGGCAAGACGTTCCTGGGCAACATGCTCGGGTCGCGGCTGGGGCCGGGGTGCCTGACCGTCACCGTCGTCAATCCGCCTCAGTCCCCCAAGCAGCTCGTCCGCGCCCTGGCGCGGCGTGCCGGGATGAACGTAGGAGTCACCGCCGACAAGCTCAGCCTTCTCGAGGGGCTGCGCCAGCATCTGGTCCGCCTCCAGAACCGAGGCCGGCTGGTGGCGCTGGTGCTGGACGAGGCCCAGGACTTCACACCCGGCTCGCTCGAAGAGGTGAGGCTGCTGTGGAACTGGGAGCACAACGGGGTCCGCCTGATCCAGATGGTCCTGATCGGCCAGCCGAACCTGAGGGACCGCCTGCAAGACCCCAAGTGGGAGCCGCTCCGCCAGCGAATCGTCCTGAGCTATCACCTCAACGGGCTCTCGGCCGAGGAGACGGCCGCCTACGTCGAGCATCGCCTGAGAGTGGCGGCGGGCAACGGCTGCCTGGCGGAGTTCGACCCCGCGGCGATCGCGGACATCCACGCGGCCACGGACGGCATTCCGAGACTGATCAACATCCTCTGCGACAACGCCCTGTTGGTCGGGTACGCCAAGGGCGTTCGCTGTGTTGATGCGTCGATCGTGAGCGAGGTCCTCCGAGACATGACCTGCTGGGGGCTCCGCACCTCCGGGCCCGCCCAGCGGGCGGCGGCAGCATCGAGAGCTTCGTAGGAGATCCACGTGGGAACCGTTTGGGAGGCAATGAGAAGGCACCGAGCCGAGCAGGAGCGGCGGGCCGCCGAGGCATCGGCCGCGGATTCCTCCTCGTCGGGTGGTCCCGCACCGCCCCAGGCCCCCGAGGCGCCTCCGGCGGCTGCGGCGACGCCTCCCTCCGACAACTACGCCGAGGTCCTCGTGGCCTACCACGACCGCGGCGGGCGGATCACCGAGCAGTATCGTGCCCTGCGGACCAATCTCCTGGCCCAATACGCTGATGAGCGGTTCTGCATCATGGTCACATCCGCCGAGGGCGGCGAGGGCAAGACCGTCAGCGCCGCGAACCTGGCGCTGGTGATGGCCGAACGGCAGGAACGTCGGACCATCCTCGTGGACTCGGACCTGCGAAAAGGGACCATGGCCGGGCTGCTTCGGGCCGATGTCAGCCCCGGTATGACGGACGTGCTTCGCGGCGAGGCCGCCCTGGGCGACGTGGTCCGGCTCACCGTCTACCCGAACCTGTTCTTCATCCCCGCCGGAGCGGCCCGCGGCGAGGAGGTCGGCGAACTGATCGGCCGGCCCGAGCTGGGCGAGGTCGTCAACCAGTTGCGGAGCGAGTATGACTACGTGGTCTTCGACACGCCGCCGGTCAACGCCGTCTCCGACGCCGGCATGGTGGGCGGGACGGTCGGCGAGGCCCTGCTGGTCGTCCGCATGAACAAGACCCGCCGAGAGTCCGTGGACCGCGCCATCCGCCTCCTCCACGCCGCCAACGTCAAAGTCACCGGCATCGTGCTGACGCATCAGAAATACTATATACCGAATTACCTGTACCGCTATTCGTAAGGTGTTGGATACTTCGGAAAATGGCATCTGACGGCATACAAGTTACGCCCTACGTGGCGACCGACGCCAACGCGTGGGATGCATACGTCCTCCGGCATCCCTCAGGCACGGTGTTTCACAGAATCGGCTGGTCCGGGGCGGTGGAGGAGGCCTATGGGCATCGCCCGATGCACCTGATGGCCTGGTCCGCCGGCCGGGTGGTCGGCGTGCTTCCACTGTTCTTCGTCAAGAGCATCTTCGTTGGGCGGGTGCTGGTCTCCGTGCCGTATGCCACCTACGGCGGCATCCTGGCCGACTCCGACGAGGCAGCGAAGGCGATCCTCGAGGCCGCCGAGGCCCTGTGCACCGATTTCGGCGCGAAGTACCTGGAGCTGCGCCACCGCGAGACGAACCGCCTGGGCCTGCCCGAAATCGGCCGCTACGACACCTTCCGCAAACAACTTCCCGACCGCCCGGAAGATGTGCTGCCCTCGCTGCCCCGAAAGACCCGGGCGGCCGCCCGGAAGGGCCTGAAGGGCCTCGGGCCCCGCGCGGCAAGGATCGATCCGGCGCTTCTCGACACGGTGTACGACCTGTATTCCCGCACGCTGAAGCGCCTCGGGTCGCCCAACTTCCGACGACGGCTCTTCCACGCCCTCCAGGAGGCCTACGGCGACGACTGCGTCTGCCTCGTCGTCCGGGACGGCGGCAGGCCCACGGCCGGGGTGGTCAGCTTTGTCTTCCGCGATGAGATCGTTCCCTACTTCTCCGGCAGCCTCCGGGAGGGCATGAGCAGGCACGCCAACAACGTGATGTACGTCAAGCTTATGGAGTACGCCGTCGAGCGCGGGCTGCGCGTGTTCGACTTCAACCGGTCCCGGCGGGACAACCACGGACCGCACGCGTTCAAGCGCTACCACGGCTTCGAGCCGACGCCGCTGCACTACCAGATCCATCTGACCAACGGCGGCGAACTCCCGAATCTTACGCCGAGCAACAGGAAATTCGCCCTGGCCGGACGCGTGTGGCGGAAGCTCCCGCTCTGGCTGACGCGCCCTGCGGGCGCGGGCATCACGAAATGGATTCCGTAAGTAAGGAGATGATGCAGGACTGATACAGCATACAGGCGGGTAGCTCAGTTGGCAGAGCGC
>CAZNSB010000005.1:27053-27506 GCA_964575155.1 uncultured Planctomycetaceae bacterium
CCGCCTAGGGAGAGAGGGATGGACCCCTGAAAGTATCCTATGAAGAGACTGTTGTACATTGCGCACCGCGTGCCGTATCCCCCGGACAAAGGGGAACGCGTGCGCGCGTTTCACGAGATCAAGACCCTTTCCGAGCATTTCCGGATAACCTTGGCCGCCCTTGCCCACAGCAAGGAAGACCGCGAAGCCGTGGCTTCGCTCAGGGAATGGTGCCATAGGGTCCTAGTGGCCTCGGCCGGCGGCAGGCTCGGACTGGTCCGCGGTGCGCTTTCCCTGCTGGCCGGCGGCAGCATCACAAAGGGATACTTCCACAGCCGGCATCTCCGGAAGCTGATCGCCGCCGAGGCAGCCCGCGAGCCCTTCGATCTGGTCATGGGCTACTCGTCGAGCACACTCCCGTACGTCTTGGCCGCCCCCGCCCCGGCCCGCGTAATCGATCTCGTCGACGTGGAC
>CAZNSB010000005.1:27516-28852 GCA_964575155.1 uncultured Planctomycetaceae bacterium
GCGCCAAGTGGTTCAGCTACGCCGACGCCGCCCGCTGGCCGAAGCGCTGGCTCTACCGCCGAGAGGCCGCAGGCGTCCGCCACCTGGAACGCCAAGCCGTCGAGCACTGCGACGCCGTCCTGCTGGTCAGTCAGGCTGAATCGGCCGCCCTCGGCTGCAGCTCCGACAAGGTCGTTGCCGTCGGCAACGGCGTGGACACCGCCTGTTTCGCCCCCGACGCCGTCCCTCCGGCCGACATCGGCCCCGCGAGCCTGGTCTTCACCGGCACCATGGACTACCGCCCCAACATCGAGGCCGTCTGCTGGTTCGCCCGCCACGTCTGGCCCAACCTGCAACGAGCCGTCCCCGAGCTGACCTTCATCATCGTTGGCCGCAGCCCGTCCCGCGATGTAAGACAACTCTCGAAACTGACAGGCGTTACAGTCATCGGCACGGTCCCCGACGTCAGGCCGTACCTCGCTGCCGCCAGCGTGGCCATTTGCCCTCTCCAGATCGCCCGGGGCGTCCAGAACAAGACCCTCGAAGCCATGGCCATGGGCCGGGCCGTGATCGCTTCCTCGTCGGCCCTTGAAGGGCTCGACGTCGAGATCGGAGAGGACGTGCTCCGGGCCGACACACCCGCCGAATGGCGAAGCACCACTCGAGCCCTCTTAGGAGACAGCCGCCTCCGAGACCGCCTGGGCCGATCGGCCCGGGCAGGTGTGGAAGCCAGGTACCAATGGCCGGCCCGTATGGAGCCCCTGGTTTCGTTGTGCGTGAGGATTTCCAAAGCTTTCTCGGCTCCGCGCCCGGCGAAGTCGTCGGTGCGTCCCGAGAATAGGCAAACAGTGGAGGCCGCCCTGGCGGCCAAGGAAGGTCTCCGCAAATGATCGGCCGGAACCGAGCCATAGCCGCCTGGTCCGTGACAGTCGCCTACGCCGGCGCGCTGGCAGTGGCGAGCCTGTTGCCTTCCGGCACAGGCGCCCTTCGCGGCTGGGACGCCGCCCTCTCGCCTACACTGCAGAACGTCCTCCATGTGCCAGCCTATGCCGCGTTGGTGATCCTTGCCTCGCTGGCAGTTTCAGTTTCACCCCGAACCGGGCGTTCCGGAATCCTATGGGTAGCGCTGGCCTGTGGCGTCTTCGGCGCCGGCCTGGAATCTGCCCAAGCCGGGATTCCTGGCCGAATGGCTTCTGCCCTTGACGTGATGCTGAACACCGCCGGCGTGGCCGCCGGCGCCCTCACGCTGCTCCTGTGCGGAGCCAGAGGCCCGTGGCGCCATCCGCTCTCGAAGGCAAGGAACGAGGCCGAGACGGCCTCGTGAATTTGGATGATCAAAGGACGCACAATCCTGTGC
>CAZNSB010000006.1:0-12191 GCA_964575155.1 uncultured Planctomycetaceae bacterium
TGATCTGCACCGCCGGCACCCTCAACGCCATCGTCATGAGCGTCACCGAGCGGATCAAGGAGATCGGCACCCTCAAGTGCCTCGGCAGCCGGAACATCCACATCGTCGAGATCTTCCTGTTCGAGTCGGTCCTGCTGGGCGTGCTGGGCGGCGTGCTGGGCGGCGTGCTGGGGTACGGCGCGGCCCTGCTGAACTTCATCGCCTCCGTCGGCGGAAAGTACCTCACCGCCCCCATGGCCGCGGCCGCGCTCGTCAACGTGCCCATCTGCATCGGCATCAGCGCCGGTTTGTCCCTGCTCGCCTCGGTCGTCCCCGTCCTCCTGGCCGCCCGGGTCGAACCCGCCGCCGCCATGCGATACGAAGTGTGAAAGGCGCCGCCCGTAGGGTGGGACGAAGTCCCACCGTTCGCCTTTGCATTCGCGTCTGTGTGCGCGCAAACTGCCTGGGCATGAAAGCCATGCTTCTTCAGAGGGTCCCCGCCGAGGGGGGGGTGGAGCTGGCCACGGACCTCTACCTGCCCGACGGGCCCGGGCCCTTTCCCGTGCTGCTGACGCGGACGCCGTATCACCGCGCGGGATGCGCGGGCGCGGCGGCGGGGCACACGGCGGCCGGGTACGCCTACGTGGCGCAGGACACGCGGGGGAAATTCGACTCCGGCGGCACGTTCCGCCCGCTGCTGGACGAGGCGGCCGACGGGTCGGCGACGCTGGACTGGATCGCCAATCAGCAATGGTGCAACGGGCGGATCGGGCTGGTGGGGGCGAGCTATCTGGGCATCGTTCAGATCCCGGTGGCCGCCAGCGGGCACGAGGCGCTTCGCTGCATAGCACCTGGGGTGGCGCCCAACAGCTTCTTCATCGACTGGATCCGTTACGACGGGTGCTTCGCCCTGGCCAACGCCGTCCGGTGGAGCATGACCTCCGCCGCCTGCCGCACCACCCCCGCCCAGGGGCACTTCACCTGGGAGGAGCTGTGGTCGCAGCCGACGCTCGAGGACGTCTTCGCCCGGGCCGGGTACGCCTCGGGGGCCCTGACCGAGTGGGTCGCCCATGACCGCTACGACGCGTACTGGCAGGCGGCGGACCAGCAGCGGATGTACCCGCGGGTGAAGGTTCCCGGGCTACACACGGCCGGGTGGTTCGACCACATCAGCCGGGGGCAGTTCCAGGCGTATTGCGGCATCCGGGACGGCGGGGCCGCCCGGGCGGCGCGCTCCGGGCAGCGTCTGCTGGTGGGGCCCTGGGGGCACATGACGATGGGCCAGGGCGGGTACGGGCTGTGGGACTTCGGCGCGGAAGCCGCCCTCGACGTCGCGAGGTACCAGCGCCGGTTCCTGGAGCTGTGGATGAAGGACGCCGACGACGGGATATCGTCGGAGCGGCCGGTGCGGCTGTTCGTGATGGGGCTGAACCAGTGGATGAGCTTTTGCGACTGGCCCCCGCCCGGGGCCGCCGAGCAGACGTGGCATCTCCGCCGGGGCGGCGGGCTCGGGCAGGAGTCGCCGGGCGCCGAGCCGCCCGACACATACCGCTACGATCCGCGCGAGCCCGTGCCGACGCTCGGGGGGGGCATCTACTGGGGCCTGGAGCCGGTCTGTGCGCTCGGGCCGGTAGACCAGCGACCGATTCTCGGGCGGGGTGACGTGCTGGGCTATCAGGGCCCGCCGCTGGGCGAGCCGCTGGCCGTCGTCGGCAAAGTGGGCCTGGAGCTGTGGATCGCCTCCGACGCGGCGGACACCGACTTCATCGCGAAGCTGTGCGTCGTCGAGCCGGGCGGGCCGGTGATCGTCCTGACCGTCGGCTCGCTGCGGTGCCGCTACCGCGACGGGTGGGACAAGTGCCGGCCGCTGCCGAAAAACGAGCCCGTCCCGATCCGCATCGACCTGGGCAACCTGGCGTACGTGTTCGGCGCCGGGTCGCGGATCGGCCTGCTCGTCACCAGCAGCAGCCACCCGCGGATCCTGCCCCACCCCAACACCATGGCCCCGACGTGGCAGGAGCGGTCGCCGCAGCCGGCCGAGCAGCAGGTCCTCCACGACCGCGAGCATCCCTCCCGGCTGCTGCTGCCGATCATGGAGCTGTAAAGAACAGCGCGCCCGACCCGGCCCGCCGCCAGCCTCGGCGCCGCCGTCACTTGGCGCTGATGGCAATGCGGTGTGTGCCCTTGGTGACCTTGAGCCCGCGGATGGTGACGAGCCCGTGCTCGTCGGCCTGGACGTGGCCTTTCTGGACGACCCTGGCGGCGGGTGCGGTGGCGGGCGGCTTTTCGCCTTTGCCTTTGCCCTCGGCCGGCGGGGGCGGGGCGATCAGCGTGTTCGTGTAGGCGAACTTCCGGCCCTTCCTCGCCTTGAACTTCCGGCATCGGCGCGGGGTCAGGTCCACCGTGCAGTCATCGTGGAACGACGATCCGTCCACCCAGACGGTGATCTCCCAGCGGTCGGGGGCGTCGGTGATCGTCTCGGAATCCCACATGACGTAACCGTTGACCTGCGACCTGTCCCAGCCGTTGCCCGAGCGGATGTCGCCCTCGCCGATGTTGTCGTCGAGGGTGCAGTTTGCGAAGGCCGGCACGGAGCGGTCGCGCCGCCCGGCGAATCGCCCCGCCGCCGAGCCCGCGGGCGAGCGGGCGGTGCTGAAGACGAAGGGCTGCTTGGCCTGCATCATCGCCCAGCAGAACTTCGGCTGCGGCGGCCAGCCCATCTCCCTGTAGTGGGACCCGCCCCCGGCGTGGATGACGTAGAAGGGCAGCTCGCGCGTGGGGTTCTTGAGCACCCAGTCGGTGAAGTTGCAGGCGACGTAGGGATTTTGGTCGTCCGGCCGCCCGGCGTACATCTCCGGCGTGCCCCAGATGCTGCGGGCGCGGTCCCAGCACTGGAAGCCCTTGGTCAGCTCCGGCTGGCCCCAGCCATGGATGTACGCGTACAGGTCGGCGTCCTTGATCTCCCACATACCCCAGGCGGCCATGGCCACGTGGATGCGGTTGCGGTCGATAGGCCAGTTCCGTATCAGCCACGCCACCAGGCCCCGCTGGCGGGTGGAGTGGAACGGCTTCCAGACGCCCTGATCGAAGCCCTTGATGGTCTTGATGGAATCGTGCAGGCCCAGGCGGAAGTCCACCGGCTGGTCGGCGTTGTGGGCCACGCAGATGTTCGAGATCTTGCCGGCCCGGCCGGCCCTGGGCCCAACGTTCCACCCGTGGCGGTAAATGTACAGCGGCGCGGGCTTGGCCATGGCGGCCGGGCAGTGCTGCACCACCACATCGTACCGCGCCGGCCAGGGGCTCATGGGCTGGACCGCCCAGAAGCTGTACCACTGCTGGTGGTAGGCGGCGCCGCCGCCAACGTCAATGACGACGTCCCTGTAGAGGACCGCGTCGGGCTCGCCCGGCCGCTCCTGGACCGGCCCGGCCGTGTTGGCTCGGGAGATCTCCGTCGCGTTGACCACGCCGGCGCTGGCGGCAAGGACGGCGTAGTAGGCCTTTCCGGCCACAGCGACGGTGTGGACGTACACGCCCGTGCCCGGTGGAACGAGCTGCGGCTCCCAGCGCAGCTTGCCGTCCGCGGAGGTCTTCTTCGCCGGGCGGACGGCCACCCGCAGGGCCAGGGCCTCCCCGCCCCCGGCCTTGCCGCCGATCCGCGCCGTGGTCATTCCCGGCCGCCGGCCAGTGGGGCTGTAGGCAATGCGGGTATTGTACGCCGACCCGGGCAGGACCACCCCCAGCAGCTCGGCCTGGCCGATGTCGTCGGCGGTGATGGGCCGGTCGTGTCGGTACACGCGGTAGGCCAACGGCCCGGTCCGAACGGGGCGGTAGTAGTCCGCCGACATCCTCTTCGACAACTCGGCGACGGTGATCTCGTCCTTGCCGCCGTCGGGCGGGTCGGTCTCCTTGAAGGTGATGAAGACCTGCCCGCTGCGACGGACCGCCTCCACGCCGGTGACCTGCGGGGGCAGCTTGCCTGCAGGCTTGCCCTCGTAGGCGATCTCCAGCACCGTCCGGTCCCGGTCGAACGACCGCCCGCTCCGCATCCACAGCATGCCCGCCTTCCGACCGGTCTTGGCCCAGCCGCGGACCGCCTCGGTGGCATCCAGCCACTGGTTCCAGGGCCCGACGACCTCCAGTCGCTTGCCCGCGGGCTCGATCTTGGCGGCCTTGGGGTCGGCGGCGGGCCGGCGACGAGCCGGCACGATGTCGAAGCCCTTCTCCTTCCAGTTGACGCCGGCAAAGAACAGCCGGGCGCGGTAGACCTCGGCCCCCTTCGGCAGCGCCGACAGGTCGAACAAGAGCAGCGTGGTCTTGTCCTCGGCGGCGTCGTACCGGACGGTCCCGGCATGCTGCACCGCGCCCTTCACGCCCCATCGCGCCGTCACCATTTCCGCGCCGGCGGGCGCCGGCAGCATCGCGGCCGCCAAGGCCGCTGCGAGCAGCATTTTTCTCATCTCGGCAATCTCCTCTGGCTGGCCGGGCCGGCCCGGTTTCGGGTCGGGTCCCGGCCGGCGGCGGCGGGGGCTTCCGTCACCTGCCCGCCGTCACCTTGACTTTCAGGTCGCATCGGCCGGCGATCTTCAGGCCCTGGATCACCACGACACCGTCCTTATCGACGACGATCGTGCCGTTCTGGGGCGGGGGCTTCTTCCCGCGGTAGCGCCCGGCCGGGACCGACAGGGCCTTCCAGGAGAGCTTCCGGCCGGGGGCGGGCTTGAGCTTCTGGAGCCGCCGGAAGGCCAGGTCGAAGGTCACCACCCCGTGGGAAAACAAGGTGACCTCCGCGAAGTCCCTGCCCTCCCGGACGGGCTTCCAGGTCACCGACAGGCTGAGCTGCCCGTTGGACTCCTTGTCGGCGTCCGTGGAGCAGTTGGCAAAGGCCGGCACGGGGGTGTGCCGCGTCATGTCCAGGCCCCGCCAGATGCCGGTGTACTTGTTGGGCTTGATCAGCGCGCCGCTCAGCCAGCTCCAGTTGGCGATGATCGGCTGGTTGGCCTTGAGCATGGCGGTGTAGAAGCGACCCTTGCCCCGCCCGCGGTAGGTCTTCGTCCGCGGGTATCTGCCCCAACTGTACCTCTTGCAGTAGATCACCGGCAGGTCGCGGGCGCGGTTGGCCTCGACGATCTTGTCCAGCATGGCCCAGCCCCACTCGCCCCGGCCGTGGGCGTCTTTGACCTTCGGGCTCTTGGGGCCCCACGCGGGGACGAACTTGCCGGGGTATCGAAGCACGGCCGACTCGAAGTTGTTGATGAGGACGTAGGCGAAGCGCTCGGGGTAGTTCAGCGCCAGCAGGGCGGCGCCGTCGGAGCCCGGCAGCAGGATGCGGTCCGGGTCGATCGGAAGTGTTTTGATCGCCCAGTCCAGGAACGCGATGATCCGCCGCTGCGTGTGGTTGCCGACCGTCCCGGCGGCGAAGCTCTTCAGCGTCCCGAAGGCGTCGTTGTACCCGTACCACCCGCTGGGGGGCCAGTCGTGCGGGGCGATCTGGATGCTCCGCAGGATGAACTTCTGCCGGGGCTTGGCGTACGAGAAGTTGCCCTTGTGGAAGTACAGCTCGGCGTGGAGCTTCTCGCCGGCCTTGACCTTCGGCGCGACCAAAACGGACCAGTTGAAGTACATGTTCGGCCTCGGCGCAAGCGGCGGGCCGACCCACTGAACGTACACCTTTCGCCGGCCGGGGTAATCGAAGAACGGCCCCCACAGGCCCTTGCCCTGGCGGACCGGCACCCCCGGCCCGACCGTCTCGTTCACCGGGCGGGCGAGCGAGTTGGCCTCCCCGAAGTCCACCAGGTTCTCCACGCCGGCCTTGCAGGAGACGACCGCGTAGTATCGCTTGCCGGCCCTGGCGGGGCTGGCGACGTAGAGGCCGGTCCCCGGCGGCAAAGGCCCGGCCTTGGCGTCCACCACCAGCCGGGCCAGCGGGTACCGATCCATCCGCGGGCTGTTCATGCCCCAGGTGTACATGTGGGAGTTATGCCCGCGGGCCAGCTCGCCGATCTCGTCGGTCTGGATCATGGCCTGGCCGATGAGGTACTCCAGGTTCCGCCCGTTGACGTTCCAGCAGGAGCCGGGGCCGACCTCCCCCAGCAACTCCGCCTGGAGGAAACTCTTGGCGTCGATCGGCTTGCCGTGGGCGTAGACGCGGTACGTGCAGGGGGCCTTGGCCCCGGCCAGGGCCTTCCTGTACTGGCCCCAGGTGCACTTCTCGGCCGTGATCGGCGGGTCCACCTCCTTCCAGGTGATGAAGGTCTGCCCGGCGCGGTGGAGGGCGTTGATCCCGCTGACGGCCGAGGGCACGGCCGGGGGGGCGCCTTCGTAGGTCACCTCCAGTCGGGTGGTCTCCTGCCGCCAGCCGGGGAAGGTCTTGACGAAAAGCTCGAGCTGCCCGGCGGCGGCGACGGCCTTGGCGACCGCGTCGGTGGCGTCGAAGCTGCCGTAGTCCGGCGGCGCCAGCGGCAGCGGCTTTCCCGCAGCCCGCCTGCCCGGATACACCTCGATGTCCACCAGCAGGGCCTTGGGGTCTTCGAGCTTCCCACGCGCCGCCCGCAGCCGGGCGCCGTGAACCTTCGTGCCCTTCGCCAGGGCGGTGAGCTTCACCGCGATGAGATGCCCGCCGGGGGCCTTGGCGACCTGGACGGCCTTGGGGTTGGGCCCCTCGTCGGCCGCACTGAAGCTGGTGGTGGCGACGGCCCCGGCCGACAACGCCGGCAGCCCCGCCAGGATCAACACGAACGATGAAGCAGCTTTCCTGAACATGCCTGACTCCTATCCTTGCCGCCTCGAAGAGGCACACTGCCCGTCAGATAAACCCGAATCTCCCGGCCCCGTTCCGCGCAAATCGGACCGTCGGCCGGGAGCCCGTAGGGTGGAACGCCGACCCGAAGGGGCAAGTCCCACCTCCCAGCCGCACGCGTGCCTCCAGGTGGGACTCGTCCCGATCAACAGCATCGGGACTCGTCCCACCCTACATTTTCGTGATCGTGATCCGGTGCCGGCCCTTGGTGACCTTGAGGCCCTGGATCGTCACGAAGCCGTGCTTGCCGGCCTGGGCCCGGCCGCGCTGGACGACCTTGTCGGCGGGCCTATCGCCCCCGGCCGGCGGGGGCGGGGCGAGCAGCGTGTTCGTGTAGGCGAACTTCTGGCCCTTGGTGGCCTTGAACTTCCGGCAGCGTCTGGGGGTCAGGTCGACGGTGCAGTCGGGATAGAAGCTGGAGGCGTCGATCCAGGCGGTGATCTGCCAGCCCGTCGGCTGATCGACGATGGTCTCGCTGTCCCACATCAGGAAGGCGTTGATCCTGGTGCCCCCCCCCCACCCGTCGCCGGTGGCGGGGTCGCCGTCGCCGAGGTTGTCGTCCAGGGAGCAGTTTCCGAAGGCCGGCAGGGAGCGGTCGCGGAGGAACTTGATTTTTCCCCGGCCGATGGCGGTGGAGACCGGCCGGCCTTGGAAGTTGAATGCCCGCCGGGTCTTCATCATGGCCCAGCAGAACTTGGGGAAGCTGGCGGTGCCCATCTCGGAGGTGTGCATTCCCCAGCCCTGGTGGAGGGAGAGGTAGGGCAGCTCCTTGGTGGGGTTGGCGAGGACCCACTGCGTGAGGTTGCTGACGACGTAGGGGTTCTCCTCGTCGGGGCGCCCGGTGTACATCTCCGGCGGGCCCCAGACTCCGCGGGCGCGGTCCCAGGCCTGCCAGCCCTTGGTGAGCTCCGGCAGCCCCCACCCGTGCAGGTAGGCGAACAGCTCGCCCTGCTTGAGCTCCTGGAAGCCCCAGGCGCCGATGCCGGCGGTGATCCGCTGGGGGTCCACCGCCCACTTCCGCCGGGCCCAGCCGATCAGGTGGTCCTGGCGGCGCGGCGTGAAGGGCCGCCACTTGCCGCCGTCGAAGCCCTTCAGCGAGCGCATGGACTCGTGAGAGCCGGTATAGAACTCGTTCGGCACGTCGGAGCTGATGCTCATCATCAGCCGGCCGGTGCGGCTGGCGCGGCTGGGCTCGGGGTGGCTTCCCCAGGAGTGCCCGCGGGTGACGTACAGGGGGGCGGGCTTTTCCAGGAGCTGCGGGCTGGACCCCACGCACAGGTCGTAGTAACGCGGGTACGGCGCCAGCGACGGCGGCGCCCAGAACGTGTACCACCGGTGCACGAAACGCTGCTTGCCCTCCCGGTCGAGGTTGGTCCACTGCTCGTACTGGAGCACGGGCTCGGGCGGCGCGGAACTCTCATCGACCGGCCCGGCCGACGGAATCTCGGCAGTGTTCTCCACGCCATTCAGGGCCGTCACCACGGCGTAGTGGCCCGTGCCCTTGGCGGTGACGGTGTGGACGTAGATGCCCGTCCCCGCCGGGAGGGGCTTTCCGTCCTCGACGGCCATCCGCGAGTAGTCCACCTTGGGCTTCTCGGGCTCCTTGCCCTTGCGGCGGCGGGGCGTCAGCCGCTTGTCCATCGCCTTGTTCACGCCCGAGCCGGCCTCCACGTCCGCCAGCAGCGTCGCGGCGCCGATCGTCTGGGGCGTGATCGGCTTGTCGTGGCGGTAGATGCGGTACTGCACGCCCTTGGCCGGCGGGGGCAGCTCCTGGAAGGTGATGAAGGCCTGCCCGGCCCGGCAGATCGCCCGGACGTCCGCTACGGGCTTGGGGGGATCAGCCAGCTTGCCTTCGTAGGCGATCTCCAGGTGAGTCCGCTCCTGCTTGTGCCGCGGCGCCTTGGCCAGCGCGAACACGCCCGACCGCCCGCCGGCCGCCCACTTCCGCACCGCCTCCGTCGCGTCGAACCACAGGTCCGCCGGGCCGAGGAGCTTCAGGGGCTTCCCGTCGGCGGAGATGTCGAAGCTCACGTCCTTCCAGCTCGTGCCGAAGAACAGCAGCCTCGCCCGGTAGACCTTCGCGCCCTTGGGCAGGGCCGACAGGTCCACCTTGACGGCCGTGGCGTCCTTGCCCTTCTCGTACTTCAGCGTGCCGGCGTGCTGGACGTTACCGCCCGCGCCCCACCGCTGCGTCACCACCGCCGCGGGGGCCAAGCCGGCGACGACCGCCGTCAGCACTGTCGTTGTCAGTAGCGCCCTTTTCATCTGTGTGTTCTCCGCAGCTACTTCGCCAGGGTGATCTTGAAGTCCACGCCCCCGCGGCTCAGCCGGACCGCCTTGACCCGCGCCAGACCGTTGGCGTCGGCGGTGACCTGTCCGCTCTGCGGCTCGGGGGGCTCTCGGCCGCGGCGACTGGGCCTGGGGACGGCCCGCCAGTTGAGCTTCTGCCCCGGGCGCAGCTTGAAGTGCCGGCATCGTCGCACGGCCACGTCGGCCGAGCCGCGACCCGCCAGCGTCGCCCGGAACTCATCCGGGGTCTCCTTGACCTCGGCCCACGTGCACCAGACGTTGGCGTTGCCGTTTCCGTCGCGGTTTCCGTCGGAGGTGCAGTTGGCGAATGCCAGCAGGGGGGTGTTTCGGGTCATCTGGAGCCCTCGCCACAGGCCGGTGTAGCGGTCGGGCATGAGCGGCGGGCCCCCGCCCCAGCTCCAGTTGGCGTGGAAGGCCTGCCCGGTCTTGCGCAGGGCGTCGAACAGCCGCCCCTCGCCGCGACCGAACTTGCGCACGTGCAGGCCCCAGCTCTTGGTCATGATGGCAAACAGCGGCAGGTCCCGCTGGGGGCGGGCCAGCACCAGCTTATCGAGCATGGCCCATCCCCAGTCGGCCCGGCCCTGCTCGTCCTTGATTAGCGGGCTCTTGGGGCCCCAGATGGCCTCGAAGGCGGCGGCTTGCTTGGGGTCCAGCACGGCCGCCGAGAAGCGCGTGATGACCACGTAGGAGAACTTCTCCGGGTAGTTCAGCGCCAGCAGGGCCGCGCCGTCGCCGCCGGGAAGCATGATCCGGTCGGGGTCGATGGGGAAGGCCTTCTGCGCCCAGTCCAGGAAGGCGACGATCCGCCTCTGGGTGTGGTTGCCGACGGTGCCGGCCCGGTAGCCGGTGAGGCTGCCCCAGGCGTCGTTGAACCCGTACCACCCGCTGGCGGGGAAGTCGTGGGGTGCGATCTGGATGCTGTGGTGGAGGTACTTCCGCAGCGGCTTGGCGTAGGAGTAGTTGCCGCCGTGGAAGTACAGCTCGACCTGCGCCCTGCCCGCCCGCAACCGGGCGAAGGGGCTCTTGGCCGCCACGCTCGGCGGGACGAGCACGGACCAGTTGAAGTACATGCTCGGGCGCGGGCACAGGGGCGGGGCGGCCCACTGGACGTACACCTTCCGCCGGCCCTTGTAGTCGAAGAAGGGCCCCCACAGCCCGTCGCCCTGGCAGACGGGCTCGCCCGGGCCGACCGTCTCGGCCACCGGCCTCGACGCGGCGCTGCCGGCGGAGAAGTCGGAGGTGTTCTGCACGCCGTGCCGGCAGGAGACGACGGCGTAGTAGGTTTTTCCCGGCCTGGTCGGCGAGTGGACGTACAGCCCGGTGCCCGCTGGAAGGGGCCCGGCCTTGTCGTCGATGACGAACCTCGCCAGCGGGTAGCGGTCCATCCGCTCGCTGAACGGGCCCCAGCCCCTCATGCCGCGCGTGCACTCGCCGAGGGCGTCTTCCTTGCGCATGCTCTGGGCGATGAGGTACTCCATGTTCCGCCCGTTGACGTTCCAGCAGGACAGCGGGGCCACGTCGGCCAGCAGCGTCGCCTTCGCGATGGAATCGGCGGTGATGGGGCGGTCGTGGGCGTAGACGCGATACGTGCAGGCGCCCTTGCCCTCGGCCGAGGCCAGGGCCTTGCGGTATTCGCCCCAGGTGCACTTCTCGGAGGCCACCAGCGGATCGACCTCCTTCCAGGTGATGAAGGTCTGCCCGGCGCGGTGGAAGACCTTCAGCCCCTTGACGGGGCGGGGGGGCTTGGCCGTCCTGCCCTCGTACATCACCTCCAGCCGGGTCTTCGACTGCTCCCACTCGCCGAAGGCCTTGACGAAGAGCTTCAGCTCGCCGCCGGCGGCCTTTCGGACGGCGGCGGTGGCGTCGAGGCAGTCGCGCCAGGGCCCGATGAGTTGGAGCGGCTTTCCCTCGGCCGACGTGCCGGGGTGGATCTGCACGTCCACCATCCGCTCGGCGGCGCTCTTGACCTCGCCGCGCGAGGCGTACAGCCGGGCGGCGTGAACCTTCGCACCCTCAGGAAGCCCGTCCAGCTTGACGGTCATCTGCTTGCCGTCGATGCGGATCGCCTTGGGGTGCGGGCCGTGCCCGCCGGCCGAGAAGCAGTCCGTCGCCACCTCCGCCAGCGCCGGCGAGAGCAGCAGCCCCAACGTCCACGCCGCCGTCATCCACCTCTTCATGTCAGGCCCTTTCCACAGGTCATCTCCACTACCGCTTGAACAGATGCCAACGCCCGCGGTGTTTCCGCGACGCCGGAAAACCCTCCCCCCCGGCCGACGCCGCCATGCGGCATGAAATATGAAAGGCGTAGCCAGTCGCCAGTCGCCAGTCGCCAGTAGCCAGGCGGCGGGGCGGTTGGCCCGCCCTACTGGCTACTGGCCACTGGCGACCGGCTACATCCTGGTGATGGCAATCCGGTGCCTGCCCTTGGTGACCTTGAGCCCGTGGATGGTGACCAGCCCGTGCTCGTCGGCCTCGGCCGTGCCCTTCTGGAGGACCCGCGCGGGAGCGGGCCTGGGGGGTGCGGGCTTGACGGGCTTCGCCTTGGTCTTTGCGTCTTTGGCGGGTGGCTTCTCGGCGGGGGCTTCCTCGGCCGGAGGCAGGAGCGTGTTGGTCCAGGTGAACTTCCCGCCCCTTCCTGCCTTGAACTTCCGGCAGTAGCGCGGGGTCAGGTCCACGGTGCACTCGCCCGGAGGGGGGGCAGAATCGGCCACCCAGACGCTGATCTGCCAGCAAAGCGGCTCGTCCACAATGGTAGCGCTATCCCAAAGCAGGTAGCCATTGACCTGGGCCGCACACAAGGTCATGCCGCTGCCGAGGTTTCCGTCGCCGAGGTTGTCGTCTGCGGAGCAATGGGCAAAGGCGGGCAGGGACTGCCCCAGTGGAAGGCGGATCCGGCCGTCGCGGATGGCCTTCCCGACGGGGCTCTGCCTGCTGTAGTCGTACAGGACGGGGTGCTTGGTCTTCATCATGGCCCAGATGAACCGGGGGTATGGCGGCCAGCCCATCTCGCTTTCGTGGGCCCCGGGGGCACTGGTCCAGACATAGGGCAGCCGCTCCTTGGGATGGGCCAGGACCCAGTCGGTCACGTTGCTGACCACGTAGGGGT
>CAZNSB010000006.1:12201-28791 GCA_964575155.1 uncultured Planctomycetaceae bacterium
CGCTGCCAGGCCTGCCATCCCTTGGTGACCTCCGGCAGCCCGCCACCCGAGATCAAGGCGTAGAGGTCCCCATGCCTGATCTCCTGGAGGCCCCAGGAACCCAGGCCGGCGGAGACCTGATTGCGGTCAATCGGCCACCGAGAGCACATCCACTTGACGAGGGCCACCTGGCGATTGGTAAAGAACGGCTTCCAGGTTCCCTGGTCAAAGCCCTTGAGGGTCCCGATGGAGTCGTGCAGCCCGGTCCGGAAGTCCACCGGCTTCTCGGCCGTCGGCACCATGACCATCCCGCTGGTCCTGTGGGCCCTGGGCGGCCTCGGCCAGCAATTCCAGCCTGAACGGGGAATCTCCAGGGGGGCGGGCCTGGCCATCAGGTCGGGACAGAACCCCACCACCACGTCATAGCGCCCCGGCCACATGGACAGCGGCTGGACCGTCCAGTAGGAATACCACTGCTCGTGGTATTTGGCCTTGCCGACCGGGGTGACAAACTCCTTGTAGAGCACAGGCTCCGGGTCCTGCGGCCCTTGCTGGAGGGGGCCGACGCTGTTGGCCTGAGAGATCTCTGTGGCGTTCGCGACCCCGTTGAGGGCAGTCAAGACGGCGTAGTGGAACTTCCCTGACCGGCTGACCGTGTGGACATAGACTCCCGTGTGCGGGGGGACGCCCTTGCCGGGTTGAACCGCCACGCGGATGCCGAGGTAGTCCGCCGCCCTGCCCTTGCCGGTGAGGATGCCGGCGGCCATGACCCGCCCGCCCCGGAAGGCCGCCAGGCCGAACCGCGTGTTGAACGCCGACCCCGGCGCAACCTCGCCCAGCAGCTCCGCCTGCCCGATGGTGGCCGGAGTGATCGGGCGGTCGTGCCGGTAGACTCGATACCGCACCGGCCCGACCGGGCGGGCGCGGTAATAGTCGGCCGCCATCTTCTTCGCCAACTTCCCCCAGGTGACCTCCGCCTTGCCGCCGTCAGGGGGGTCGATCTCCTTGAAGGTGATGAAGACCTGCCCGCTGCGATAGGCCGCCTTGACGCCGCTGACCTGCCGGGGCGGCTTGCCCGCGGGCTCGCCCTCGTAGGCGATCTCAAGATACGTCGCGTCGCGGTCGAACGCCCGCCCGCTCCGCATCCACAGTCGCAGCCCGCCCTTCCTCGCGCCGGCCTTGACCGAGGCGCGGACCGCCTCCGTGGCGTCCAGCCACTCATTCCACGGCCCGACGACCTGGAGCCGGGCGCCGGCGGCCTCGATCTTGGCGACCTTGGGGTCGGCGGCGGGGCGGCGACGGGCCGGCACGATGTCGAAGCCCTTCTCCTTCCAGCTCACGCCGGAAAAGAACAGCCTCGCGCGGTAAACCTTCGTCCCCTTCGGCAGGGCCGAGAGGTCAATCCCGACCAGCGTGGTCTTGTCCTCGGCGGAGTCGTACTTGACCGTCCCGGGGTGCTGCACCGGGCCCTTCACGCCCCAGCGGGCCGTCACCATCGCCCCGCCGGCCAGCGGCGACAGCACCGCGGCCAGCGCCGTCATGAGCAGAGCCCTTCTCATGTGGAAGATCTCCTGTTCCTCACCTCGCCCGTGCGATCGTGATGCGGTGCCTGCCCTTGGTGACCCGGAGCTTCTCGATGGTCACGAAGCCGTGCTCGTCGGCCTGGAGCGGGGCGCGCTGGACGACCTTGGCGGCCGGGGGCTTGGCGGGGGCCTTTTCGCCTTTGCCCCCCGCCGGCGCGGGCGGGGCGAGCAGCGTGTTCGTGTAGGCGAACTTCTGGCCCTTGGTGGCCTTGAACTTCCGGCAGCGGCGCGGGGTCAGGTCCACGGTGCACTCGCCCAGGGGGGCCTTCTCGCCGAGGTAGACGGTCATCTCCCACCGGGCGGGCTCGTCCACGATCGTCTCGGTCTCCCACAGCAGGTGCCCGTTGACCTGGCAGCCGAGATTCTCGCCGCTGCGGAGGTCGCCCTCGCCGGGATTGTCGTCCAGCGTGCAGTGGGCAAACGCCGGCAGCGACTGGTCCGCGCGGATGCGGATCGTGCCGCGCGCCAGGGCCGTCCTCAGCGGGCACCCCCCGGGGACGTAGGCGAACGCCCGCTTCGTCTTCATCATCGCCCAGAAGCACCTCGGGAACGGCGGCCAGCCCATCTCCGTCAGGTGGGCGCCGACCGACATGTGCAGCCGAACGAACGGCATCTCCTGCCTCGGGTGCTCCAGGACCCACTGGGTGGCGTTGGAGGCCAGCCAGGCGTTCTCCTCGTCGGGACGGCCTTTGTACATCTTCGGCTCGCCCCAGGCTCGGCAGGCCCAGCCCCAGCTCAGGAAGCCCTTGGTCATCTCCGGCTGCACCCAGCCGTCGACGTAGGCGTAGAGGTCGCCGCGCTTGAACTCGTGCCAGCCCCAGGCGCCCATGTGCACCGCGATGCGGTTTCGGTCCACGCGCCAGTTGGCGCAGACCCACTCGACGATGGCGTCCTGCCGCCGCCCGTGGAAGGGCTGCCACTTGCCCCGGTCGAACCCCTTGATCGTCCCGATCGCGTCGTGCAGGCCGCAGCGGAACTCGATGGGCTGATCGGAGGTGTGCGACATGTGGATGCCGCCGGAGCGGCGGGGGTTCGGCCCGTAGGGGTAGCTGTTCCACCCCCCCTTGACGATGCTCAGCGCGGTGGGCTCTTTCGGCTTCGGGTCGGGGGAGCCGACCACCACGTCGTAGCGCGCCGGCCAGGGGCTCATCGGCTGGACCGTCCAATAGGAATACCACCGCTCGGCGTACTTCCCGGCCTTGCCGAGGTCGTGGACGATCTCCTTGTACATCACCGGCCGGGGCTCGGCGGGGCGCTGGTCGACGGGCCCGGCCGTGTTGGCGGCGGAGATGTCCGCGGCGTTGGCGGCGCCGTCCTCGGCGGCCAGGACGGCGTAATAGGCCCGCCCGGCCTTGCGGACCGTGTGGACGTACAGGCCCGTTCCCGGCCCAACAGGGCTGCCCGGCTGGACGGCCAGCCGAAGGGCGAAGGTGTCCTTCACCCTGCTGATGCCGCGGACGCTCGTCGTCTTGCGCCTCGGGTCCACGTACAGCCCCTGCCGGGCGTTGATCCCCGAGCCGGGAACGACCTCCGCCAGCAGCTCCGCGCCGCCGATGTTGGCCGCCGTGACCGGCTTGTCGTGCCGGAAGACGAGGTAGCGCAGCCGCCGCTTGCCCCCCCCCGGCCGAGGGCCGTAGTAGCTGCGCTTCAGGTCCTTCTCCAGCTCGGCCCAGGTGATCCGGTCCTTCCCGCCGCCGGGCGGGTCGATCTCGGCGAAGGTGATGAAGACCTGCCCGCTGCGATAGGCCGCCTGCACGCCGCTGACCTGCCGTGGCAGCTTGCCCGCGGGCTTGCCCTCGTAGGCGATCTCGAGGACCGTCGCGTCGCGGTCGAACGCCCGCCCGCTCCGCATCCACAGGAGGTGGGGCTTCCGCCCGCCCTTGGCCCAGCCGCGGACCGCCTCGGTGGCGTCCAGCCACTGATGCCACGGCCCGACGGACTCCAGGCGTTTTCCGGCGGCCTGCGGCTTGCCGCCAACCTTTTTCGCCGGCACGATGTCGAAGGCGTTTTCCTTCCAGTTCACGCCGGAAAAGAGCAGCCTCGCCCGGTAGACCTCCGCGCCCTTCGGCAGGGCCGAGAGGTCCACGACCATCAGCGTCCCGGTCTCGCCGGCCGGTTCGCACTGGACGGTCCCGGGGTGCTGCACCGGGCCCTTGCCCCCCCACCGGGCCGTCACCATCGCCGCCGGTGCCGGCGGCGACAGCACCGCGGCCAGCACCCCCGCCGCCAGCAGAGCCTTCTTCATCTGTAAGACCTCCTGTTCATCGGCCCGCTGGGCCGGACGCCGCCCCGAAGGGGCAAGTCCCACCTTCCAGGCATAAGGTGGGACTCGCTGCGCTCGTCCCACCCACGCGCTCGTCCCGCCCTACTTCTCTCGCGTGACCTTGACGGTCAAGTCCAGCCGGTGGCCCGTCTTCAGCCCGCGAATCACGATCACGCCGTCGGGGTCCACGACCACGACGCCGTTCTGCGGCGGCGTGGTGCGCCCGCGCCGATCCTTGGCGCTGACCGCCTCCCAGCGAAGCTTCTGGGCGGGCCTGACCTTGAACTTCTGAAGCCGGCGAAAGGCCAGGTCGAAGCTGGCCCCCCCGCTGTTGGAGACGGCCGCCTCCAGGGCGTCGGGGGTTTCCTTGATCGGCCGCCAGGACATGCGCAGGTTCGTCTGCCCGTTGCCCTCGCTGTTGACGTCGGTGGAGCAGTTGGCAAAAGCGGGCATGGGCGTGGTAGAGGTGATGTCCAGGCCCCGCCACAGGCCGGTGAACCGGTCGGGCTTGACCAGTTGCCCGCTGGCCCAGGTCCAGTCGGCCATGATGGGCTGGTTGGCGTTTCGCATGGCCGTGTAGAACCGCCCCTTGCCCCGGGCGAATCGCCGGACGAACGGCCCCCAACTGTACCCCCGGCAGTAGATCAGGGGCAGGTCGCGCTTGCGGTTGGCGGTGACGATCTTGTCCAGCATGGCCCACTCCCAGTCGCCCCGGCCGCTCTCGTCCTTGACCTGCGGGCTCTTCGTACCCCAGGCCAGGTCCAGGGGCCCGCCCGGCTTGGCACGCAAGGCAACGTTGCTGAACTTGTTGACCAGGACGTAGGCGAACATCTCCGGATGGTTCAACGCCAGCAGCGCCGCCCCATCCGAGCCGGGTAAGACGATCCGCTCCGGGTCGATGGGGAAGGCCTTCTTGGCCCATTCCAGGAAGGCGATGATCCGCCGCTGGGTGTGATCCCCGACCCGCCCGGACCGGTAGCTCTTCAGCGTGCCGAAGGCTTCATTGAACCCGTACCACCCGCTGAAGGGCCAGTCGTGCGGGGCGATCTGGATGCTCCCGCGCATGAGCTTCATCCTGGGCTTGGCGTAGGAGAAGTTGCCCTTGTGGAAGTACAGCTCGAGCGGGGCCTTGCGGGGCTTCTTCAGCCCCGGGGGCACCAGCACCGACCAGTTGAAGTACATGTTGTCGCGGGGTGAAAGCGGCTTGCCCGCCCACTGCACGTACACCTGCCGGCGGCCCTTGTAGTCGAAGAACGGGCCCCACAGGCCATTGCCCTGGTGGACCGGCAGGCCCGTCCCGACGGTCTCGGCCACCGGGCGGGGGAGCGAGTTGCCGCCGCCGAAGTCCACGGTGTTCTCCACGCCGGCCTGGCAGGCCACGACCGCGTAGTAGCGCTTGCCGGCCTTGGCGGGGCTTCCGACGTAGAGGCCGGTCCCCGGCGGCAAGGGCCCGGCCTTCTCGTCGACCACCAGCCGCTCCAGCGGGTAGCGGTCCATCCGCGGGTGATTCGGGCCCCAGGTATACATGTAATGGTTGTGCCCGCGGGCCAGCTCGCCGATCTCGTCGGTCTTTATCATGGCCTGGCCGATGAGGTACTCCATGTTCCGCCCGTTGATGTTCCAGCAGGAGCCCGGGCCCACCTCCCCCAGCAGCTCCGCCTGGCCGAAGCTCTTGGCGTCGATGCGCCTGTCGTGGGCGTAAATGCGATAGCGGACCGGGGCCTTGGCCCCGGCCAGGGCCTTCTTGTACTCGCCCCAGGTGACCTTCTCGGCCGTGATCGGCGGGTACACTTCCCTCCAGGTGAGGAAGGTCTGCCCGGCCCGGTGGAAGGCCTTCAGCGCGCTCGCGGCGGAGGGCACGGCCGGGGGCGCGCCCTCGTAGGTCACCTCGAGGCGCGTCGCCTCCTGCCGCCAGGCGGGGAAGGCCTTCACGAAGAGTTCGAGCTGCCCGGCGGCGGCGACGGCCTTGCTGACCGCGCCGGTGGCGTCAAAGGCGTTGTAGTCCGGCGGCGCCAGGGCCAGCGGCTTGCCGGCGGGCTTGGTGCCCGGGAAGATCTCGATGTCCACCAGCAGGTCCTTGGGGTCCTCCAGCTTCCCGCGCGCCGCCCGCAGCCGGGCGCGGTGGACCTTCGTGCCCTTTGCCAGGGCGGCGAGCTTCACGGCGATCCGGTGCCCGCCGTCCGCCTTGGTGATCTTCAAGGCCTTGGGGTTGGGCCCCTCGTCGGCCGCGCTGAAGCTGGTGGTGGCGACGGCCCCGAGTGAAATCGCCGGCAGCGCGAGCGCCGCCAGCACGAACGTTGAGATGGCTTTCCTGAACATGTCCGACTCCTTTACCGGCTGTCGCCGCGCCCGGAAAGTCCGACCCGCATTCCAGGGGTCCCTCACAAAACCAGGCCTCGCCGCCAGCCCACGGCCCGTAGCTTGCCATATCAACGCGGTGGTGGCAAGCGCACCTTGTCTTGTTGGCGTTCCCAAGCCGCGGGTCCACCCGCCGACGGGAAGACCCGGGCGAAAGACGCCTGCCCCGCCAAGCCCACGCCGGACCCGGCCGGCAAGGTCATTGTGGTGGACCTTCTCATCGGGGCTTCCCTTGCCCGTCAGCCTCGGTGAACATCGGCAGGTACTTGCCGCGGGGTTCCACCGCCAGGACGGTATTACCCAGCCAGTGGACCACCAGCTTGCCCTTGCGCCCCGGGACGCTGGTGGGGATGAACGTTTGCGTGAAGCGGGGCACCGGCCAGATGACCGACAGCGACTCGCCGACGGCGACGCCTTCGCAGACGACGTACGCCCCGGCCGGTCCGCCCCAGGGGATCGGAGTGGGCTTTTTCGCCCGGAGCAGCTTGACCGAACCGCGGGCTTCGGCGACCGCGGCGAAGGCGGGCACACGGAGCAGGTACCGCCCGGCCTTGCGGGCGAGCACGTCCAGCCGGCCGGCCGCCGGCTCGTACGCCGTGACCTTCGCCGCGGGGTGGTCGCGAGTGAAGCAGAGATTGACGAAAACGCCGTCCTTCGTCTGCTCCACGGTCCCGCACCAGGCCTCCCACAGGCCGCGCATGCCCTCCGGCGGGCAGCAGCCCATCATCTGAATGCCGTTGGCGGCCAGCCCCGCCCTGCCCATGCGCCTGCCCGGATAGCCTACCCAGTCGTCGAAGGCCGACTGGGCGACGAACCCGCCCTCGAGCTTGCGAAGCTCCGCCAGCGCTTGCTCGACCTGCTCGGCGGGCTTGTCCTTGTGCAGCCGCCGGAACAGCTTCAGGAACGCCGGCGTCAGGAAGAACTGCGAGCGGCGGAGCTGGTTGCGAACGGTCCGCTCGACGTGGTCCCAGTAGTGCGGCCGGCCGCCACGCGCCAGCCAAGCGGCGATGCTGACCATGTCCCCGACGACGCAGACCTCCGTGCGGTACTCCGGCTGGGGGATGAACTCGGGGTACCACCCGTAGTCGGTGCCGTTGGCCACGACGAAGTCGTACGCCTTCTGCGCGTAGTCCAGGTACCGCGGCTCCTTGAGGATCGCCCCCAGGTGGGCCACGCCCCACATGGCGTGGGTGTGGAGGTGCACGTGTTTCTGGAAGGCGCCGGTCTTGGGGTCGATGCGGTGCGCTCTCATGTCCGGCTGGGAGCCGGCGAGAAAGCCCTCGGTGAAGGCCTTGGCCAGCTTCAGGCCCTCCTCATCGCCGGTGCATTCCCAGTACCGCAGGCAGGGCTCGACGATGAAGGGGTAGTTCCGCCCGTGGGACTCACACCACCCACGCATCAGCCACTTCCCGTCCCTGACCGGGGCGATGCCCATGTAGTACGCCCGGTCGCCGTCCCATTGGGCCAGCTTCTTCAGGGCCAGCAGGACCTTCCGCGCCCGGGCCTTGACGGCCGCTTCCCGCGTCCGCCCATACGTCTCGGAGAGGCTGTAGAGGACCTTGGCCGTGGTCCAGGTGCCGATCCATTCCCCGTCGATGGTCTGGCCGATGTAGGCGGCCGGGTTGATCCACGCGCAGTCATCGTCGCGCAGGTAGGAGAGGATCCGCTTCCGCACGCCGCGCTCGACCTTGTCGGGGCGGGCGACGGCGGCCATCTCTCGCATGTGCGCATACTGCCAGTCCATCCGGCAGTCGGTGTCGCCCAGGCTGACCACGTCGAAGCCGTACTTGTTGGACGGCGAGATGGGCACGTGGCAGGGGATGCCCAGCGGCCCCAGGGCCCACTTGCACTCGTACTTGCGGGCCGGGTCCGGGTTGCCGCGCAGGTAGTTGAGCGCCGCCCTGGCCATGGCCGGCAGGCCCAGGTCGTCGGCCCGCGGCGACGCGGGCGCCGCGACGATAGAGACGTCACTGAGCCGGCCTCGAAAGTGCGGCGCCAGCGCTGACATGGGAATGCTCCTTTCCCCGGCGTCTCCGGAACCTGCCGGCCTGGGCTGCGCCGCCCCATCAGCCCGGGCCTGCACGGGCATGGCCCCGCTGAAAACGACCGCGGCAGCGGCCGCAGCCCGGACGGTCAACCTCGCCCCAATGCCCACGGTCAGCGGTCCTTCTGCCCGGGGCCAGGGGTGATCCGCGGCTTGCCGGCTCCCAGGGGCACGACGGCCTCAACGATCTCGCCGGCCTGGTCGGCGGTGCGGACGACGGCCACCCCCGCATCGTCAACGACCAGCTCCGCGTCGACGTCCCGCACCTCGCCCCGGGCCGGGAGCAGCACCCACGCGAACGTGGCGGCCTTGCCTATCGCAGCGGAATACACCGCCGCCGGGCTCGGCTGCTTGACGTTGTACCTGGGGCTGTACCACCCCTGGACGGCCGGGGAGGCCCGGCCCTTGACGACCTTCACCTTCCAGGGCAGGTCCGAGACGGGAACGATCCTCAGGTTGCCCTTGCCGGCGTCGGTGGAGGTGACGGAGGTGCCGCGGGCGGCCACCGTGCAGGCGGGATGGTAATGCCAGAGGGCCTGGACCTTTCTCGGGCGGTCCGACTCGATCCGGTCCACGACGACCCAGAACCGCCCGCGGACGTACATCACGGCGCGGGTGTGAACGGCCTTGCCCTCAATCCGGTCGAACCCCCCGTCGTACCGGCCGCGGGCGTAATCGAAGGCCGGCTCCACGGCGTAGCTGCCCGCCGGAAGCGGCGTCTTCTGGCGGTACCGCCTCTGCCCGCGCCCGTCGATGAGGACCACGTTGTGGGCACGCGAGCTGACGAAATGCCGCCGGAAGGCGTCGTGCCTGTACGTGTACCGCCCGCCGTCCACGAGCAGGTCCCGCCCGAAGGCCGACACCGACAGGTGCAGCTTGTCGTAGTGGACGTGGGCCGCCCCCAGCGGCCCGGCGTCGAAGAACCCCCAGTGGGCGTCGGCGTCGAACCCGCTCCGCATGATGAGCTGCCCGGCGTGGGGGAAGACGATCGAGGGCGGCCCCGGCGGGGCCTTACCGGCCTTTCCGTTGGTGGCGATCCATTGCCAGTCCGGGCGCTGGTAGGTCTCGGCGGCCCGCAGCACCTCGGGGCGGAGGTCCCTCAGGTCGGAGTCGTTGTTGAGCGGGTTGTGCCCGTCGGGGCGCATGGACCAGGTGAGGTAGTTCCACATCTTCTCGATCCCCGCCGAGAGCTTCGCGGGGACCTTGGCGCCGGCATGGCGGAG
Organism: uncultured Planctomycetaceae bacterium; assembly: GCA_964575155.1. Classification (GTDB taxonomy): domain Bacteria; phylum Planctomycetota; class Phycisphaerae; order SM23-33; family SM23-33; genus CAZNSB01. The sequence goes on from CAZNSB010000006.1 coordinate 21,652, forward strand.
CGTCCCGGCCAGGTGCTCGAACATCCGAAGCGCCACCCAGTGGTAGCCGCTGGTCAGCTCGTGCTGGACGCCGTCGGGGAGGACCTGCCCGGTCATCTCGCGGGTCAGGACGCCGGCGGCGTACTTCAGCCAGCCCGCCGACTCCTTCAGCTCCCCCCAGGCGGCGGCGACGGCGGCCAGCCCGCTCATCTCCATCGTCGTCCAGTTGCTGCGGTGCCTGTGCCTCGCCCGCAGTTGCCGCGCGTGATCGAGCATGAGGCTGAGCATCAGGATGCGGGTGGCCGGGGCGAGCGCCTCGACGTCGCCCAGGCCGAAGAACACCGCCGGCCAGACCCGCGCGCGCGAGGCCACGTCCAGGCTCGTCCCCCACGCCGCCCGCCGCCGCCTCCCGGAAGACAGCGCCACACGGGCCCAGTCCCTCAGGTGATCGTTGATGCAGCGAGCGTAGGCGGCCTTGCCCGTCTTGAAATACGCCCGAAGCAGGACCCGCAGGTGGGCGTGCCGGTTCAGGGCCATGCGCCACTGGGCGTCTTTATTGGGACCGACGCACGCCCAGTCCAGCCCGCCCGACTTCAGCCGGGGCACCTTCCCCTCGACCGAGTAGAACGTGAAGAGGTCCTTGAGGATCTTCTCCGCCGCCGGATCGGTGGCGTCGGTGGGCTTGACCGGGTCGCGGCGGAGCCAGCTCCCGGACGCGTCCCGGCGGTAGTATGCCAGCAGGCCCCGGCAGGCTTCGGGCCAGTCGTTCCGGCCGGCGGCGGCCTTGACGGCCTCCATGCCCTTCCGGGCCAGGTCCAGGCTGTCGAACAGGGCCTGGACGCGCTGCGGGTGTTTTTCACACACCCACTCGACGCCCGGCACCTCGGCCGCGGCCCGGGTCACCATCGCCGCTGCGGCCAGCAACACAGCCCAGCCAATCAGTTGCGTCGGAGTCGTCATCTTCAGCAGCCTTCCCTTCGGGCTCGCACCGGCGCTTCCGCCCGAACGCCCGCAGCGGGCATCCTACTGGATTCGACCGCCCGGCACCACCTCGTGCGACGCCCCCCGGAGGGCCGCCGCGGCCGCTGGAGAAGCCCCGCGCAAATCCCGTATGATGCGTGCGCACTGGCCGGCCCTGGGGCGACCCCCAGGAGTACGCCAACATCCACGACCGGCATGCCGGCGTGGTCAGGGAGTGCACCGGCCACCTGGAGGCCACGCTGGGGAAGCTGCCTTACGCAATGAGGCACGTCGGGGACAGCCGGCTGGCGCAGACGCTGTCGTGCATCTGCCGGAAGGGGTAGCCCCCCGGTCACCGCGGCGGGCGCGGCATCCGCTGAGGGCGCGGGCGGCGGCGTTTCACGGCGGGCGCACGGGCAGCGTCGTCAGCGTGGTCAGCGACCGGGCGGGCAGGTCCAGCTCGACGGGCGCGTCGGCCACGGCCAGGGGCGCCAGGGGCTTGAAGAACACCCCCCGGCGGGTGCAGACGCGGTTGAGCGTCTTGACGCCGCCCCCCAGCCCGACCAGGTGGGCGGGGCGGGCGTCTCCGCGGTTGCCCACGTGAAGAGTCCACCCGGCGGCGCCGCCCTTGCGCCCGTGGCGGAAGGCGGTGAACAGAACGCCCTCGCCGTCGCTGCCCGTCGCCACCGCCTCGCTGCCGGGAGGGATGAAATCGCACCAGTGCTTCTGGAAGCAGAAGCGCTCGGACATCTTCAGCTTCCCCCGCCCGCCCCCGGCCGGGCGAAGCAGCGACCAGCAGGAGCCCCCGTACTCCCAATACAGGAGGGCCCGCGGACGGGCGTGCAGCAGCAGCTCCTGGACCATCACCATCTCGCGCAGGGCATAGCCGAAGTCCTGCTTTCGGCAGGAGCCGTACGCGCCGGGGTCCACGCCGACCTCCGCCGCCAGCAGCGGCAGCTTCAGCCGATCCGCCAGCTCCGCCCACTGGCGATACTGCGGCGGCGTCATCCGATAGGAATGGAACGACACCGCCCCGACGTGCTTCATGGCCTCGGCGTCGCGGGCGGCGGGGAGGAGGTAGTCGGTGCCGGCCTGGATGTGGGCGTTGTCGCCAAGCAGCAGCTTGGTCTTGAGGCCGAGGCTCGCCAGGTGCGGTCCGATCCGCTTGATGGCGTCGCGATGCTCGGCCGCGGTGAGGGCCACGTACACCCCGCCGGCGGGCTCGTTGAAGGAGAAGTAGTCCGCCTCGGCCTTGCAGGTGTCCTTCGCGTGCTTGAGGTAGGAGCCGATGCACTCCAGCACCTCCGGCCACTTCCCCGGCGCGATGCGGTTGCCGAAGGCATGGGGGCGCGTCGGCTTCTTCGTGTACATCCAGTCGGGCAGGCGGAAGACGCTGATGATGTACGGGACCTTCTTCCTCGCCAGCTCGCCCTGAAGCAGGAAGTCGCGGCGCAGCTTGCTGCCGGGAGCGTCGCGGGCGGCAAGGGCCTTCAAGTCGGTGGCCTTGGGGTCGCCGTTGTCGTTGGCGGGCTCCCATTCCCGCAGCCGCATCCGCACCCGCGCCATGCTCACGTTGAGGTGGTCCAGCGAGTACCGGGTCATGCCCGGCGCCTCGTCGTCGTGGGAGTAGTAGTTGCCGCCCACGCCGGCGATCCGGCAGCGGACCTCCCTCGGCTGAAGCGTCAGCCGGACGGGCACGGGGGGCGGGGGAGTTGCCGCCGGCGCCGACATCAGCGCCGTCAGGGTCAGGGCGGCGACGTTCACCATCATGTCTTTCCTGGCTCCCGCGCACCGCGGTGCGCGGGCTTGGCTCACTTGGCGTCGCGCCAGTTCTTTCCGGCGCCGAGGTCGACCTTGAGCCGGACGCGGAGGGTCATGGCGCGGGTCATTTCCTCTTCGATCAGGGCCCCGTCGGCGTCGGCGGCGTCGGCGGGGGTCTCGAAGAGCAGCTCGTCGTGGATCTGGAGGAGCATCCTCGCCGGGCGCTTCTCTCTCACCAGGCGGCGGTGGATGTGGATCATGGCGATCTTGATGAGGTCGGCGGCGGAGCCCTGGACGACGGAGTTGATGGCCAGCCGCTCGGCCAGGGCGCGGCGCTGGGGGTTGCGGGAGTCGAACCCCTCGATCCGCCTCCGGCGCCCGGAGAGGGTCTCGACGTACCCGGCGGCCTTGGCCTGGGCGACGCAGTCGGCGAGGAACTCCTCGATCTTGCCGAAGCGCTGCTTGTAGGAGTCGATGAACGCCTGGGCCTCGCCGCGGGGGATGCGGAGCGTGCCGGCCAGCCCGAAGGCCGTCTGCCCGTAGATGATGCCGAAGTTGACCGTCTTGGCCCGCGCCCGCTGGGCCGGCGTGACGGCCTCGGGGGCGACGCCGAAGATCTCGGCGGCCACGGTGCGGTGGATGTCCTGGTCGGCGTCGAAGGCCGCCAGGAGCGTCTCGTCCCGGCAGAGGTGGGCGAGGATCCGCAGCTCGACCTGGCTGTAATCGGCCGACAGGAGCACGTTGCCGGCCTCGGCGACAAAGGCGGCGCGGATCTGGCGCCCGGTCTCGGTGCGGATGGGAATGTTCTGGAGGTTGGGGTCGGAGCTGCTCAGCCGCCCGGTGGCGGTGCCGGCCTGGTGGAAGGAGGTGTGGACCCGCCCGGTGCGCGGGTGGATCCGCGCCCCCAGCGCGACCAGGTAGGTGCCCAGCAGCTTGGTGAGCTGGCGGTAGTCCAGCACCAGGGCGGGCACGGGGTGGGCGGCGGCCAGCTCCGTCAGCACCGCCGAGTCGGTGCTGGGGCCGGTCTTCCGGCGCTTCAGCACGGGCAGGCCGAGCTCCTCGAACAGCACCACGGCGAGCTGCTTGGGCGAGTCGGGGTTGAACTGGCAGCCGGCGGCGGCGATGATCCGGTCTCGGAGCTTGTCGGCCTGGGCGGCGAGGGCGACCCTCTGGCGGTTCAGCTCCTCCGGGTCGACGCGGATGCCCTCGGTCTCCATGCTCACCAGCACCGGCAGCAGGGCCATCTCGATCTTCTCGAAGAGGTCCGTCAGCCCCTCCCGCGCCAGCTCCGGGCGGAGGCTCTCGGCCAGCCGGCCGGCCACGTCGGCGTCCTCCGCCGCGTAGGGGGCGGCCTCCTCCACGGGCACCTCCTTCATCGTCCGCTGGGCCTTGCCCTTGCCCAGAAGCCGCTCCAGCGGGATGCACTCGTGGTCGAGCATCTCGGCGGCGAGGCTGTCGAGCTTGAAGCTCCCGCGGTCGGCATCGAGGACGTAGGCGGCCAGCATGGTGTCGAACATGCCCCCGCCGAGGGGCATGCCGGCGTTGGCCAGGACGATGGAGTCGTACTTGAGGTTGTGCCCGACCTTCTCGGTGCAGGGGTCGGCGAGGATTCCGCCGAGGGCCTCTCGCACGGCCTTGGGTTCGAGGGTCCTCTGCCCGAGGGGGGCGGCGAGGGGCAGGTAGAAGGCCTTTCCGGGCTCCCAGGCCAGCGAGATGCCGACCAGGTCCGCCCACATGGGCAGGGGGCTGGTGGTCTCGGTGTCCACCGCCAGCGGCGAAACGCCCGCCAGGCGCCGGCACAGCTCCTGGAGGGCCTGCGGGGTGTCCACGCAGCGGTAGTCGAAGTCCTTTGCGGTGGTCCGCCCCCCCGCCGCCGCCGGCGCCCCGCCCGCCGACCCGCCCGCCCCCAGCCGATCGAGCCGATCCGCCAGCCGCTTGAACCCCAGCTCCGCGAAGATCGGGCCGACCGCCTCGGCGCGGACGCCCTCGAACGCCAGCGCCGCCAGCTCCACCTCGACGTCCACGTCGTCGACCAGCGTCACCAGCTTCCGGGACAGGGCAATGTTGTCGGCGAACTTGCGGACGTTCTCGCCCAGCTTGGGCGTAAGCTCGCCGGCGTGGGCGAGCACGGCCTCGGCCGAGCCGTACCTCGCGATCAGCTTCACCGCCGTCTTCGGCCCCACCCCGGGGATGCCCGGGACGTTGTCGGTGGAATCGCCGCAGAGGGTCTGGACCTCGACGGCCTTTCCCGGCGGGTAGCCCTTCTGGGCGGCCAGCGCCGCCGCGTCGATCTCCTCGTCCCGCGTGGGGTCGTAGAGCACCACGCGGGGGGCGATGAGCTGTTCGAGGTCCTTGTCTCGGCTGACGAGGACGATTCGGAGGTCGCCTCCGGCGAGGCGGCGGACGAGCGTGGCCATGATGTCGTCGGCCTCGGCCCCGATCCGCTGGAGGAGCCGCACGCCCATGGCCTGGACGATCTGGACGATCCGCTCGATCTGGGGGGGGAGGTCCTCGGGGGGTGCGGCGCGGTTGGCCTTGTAGGGGGGATAGAGGGCGGTTCTCGGGAGGTGCTCGCGCCCGCTGTCCAGGGCGACGGCCAGGTAGTCGGGCCTGCGCTCGGCGATCAGCTTCAGCAGCATGGAGCTGAAGACGTAGGTGGCCTTGGTGGGCTCCCCCGCGGGGCTCCTCAGCTCCCGGAAGGGGGCATAGTAGGCGCGGAAGACCTGCCAGTGCCCGTCGACGATGTAGAGTGTCTTGGCCACGTCCGGCTCCCGCGCCGGAGATGAGGCTATCGGCACGCCCGTGCCGCGGTCAAAGGCAAACTCGCGACGTTTGCGGGTTTGCCTTTGACCGTGCCCCACGCCGAGCATGCACCCCGGAGGAAAAACATATTGACTGAAACGCGGGCAGGGCCGATACTCAGGTTAGGCGACTCGGGCCGGGCCGGGAGCCGGGCGAAGCGCTCCCCGGAGCGGCGCCGGCCAGCGACCTCATGCATACATACCGGCCGACCTGCTGCGTTTGAGACCGAAGTGCGTCGTGAATGCGGAAGGAGTTGCTCCATGGCACGCGTGGTTCAGCGGAGAAGCGCCCCCCCCTACCTGCTGATCGTGGTGGTGATGCTGTTCGTGGCGGCGACCGCCCTGGCGGCGATCTTCTACAACAAGTACAGCGGAGAGGCCGAGAAGAGAAGGACCGCCAAGGCCCGACTCGACGAGGTCCAGAAGAAGCTCACCGTCTGCGAGAGCAAGGACGTACCCGCGCTGGTCCAGAAGATCACCGGGCGGCGGGCCACCAAGGACGTCGCCGTCCAGGAGGCCGACCAGGCCCTCAAGGCCACCCACGCCGAGGAGTTCGCCAACGCGGGCATGGCCGAGGCCATCAAGGGCCTCAGCAAGAAGGTCGACGACAAGCAGAAGCGGATCGACGAGCTGGAGGGCAACGAGGCGCGGCACAAGGACGCGATGGCGCAGAAGGACAAGGACCTCCAGAAGCTGCGGGCGCAGTATCGGCAGAAGCAGCAGGAAGACGCCGCCGCCCTGAAGGGCGCCGACGACAAGCGCGTCCAGGCAGTGGCGGCCAAGGACCAGCAGCTCCAGCAGGCCGTCGCCGACAAGGACAAGATCATCGCCAAGAAGGACCAGCAGATCACCGTGCTGGCCAAGGACATCGAGGACCTCAGGCGCGAGCTGACGAAGCGCCAAGCCATCATCGCACAGCAGATCCAAGAGATCCACGACCTGAAGGAGCCTACCGGCAGGCCCGGGGACCCGCTGCCCAAGCCCGACGGAAAGATCGCCAAGGTGGTCCCCGAGCAGAACCTCTGCTACGTGGACCTCGGCCGGAAGGACGGCATCCGCCGGGGGCTGCCCTTCAGCGTCTACTCGGCCCGGACGGGGGTGACCGAGAAGGGCGTGGGCAAGGCCAAGATCGTCGTCATCAGCGTCGGCGAGATCACCAGCGAATGCCGCATCGTCGAGAGCGTCCCCGAGGACCCGATCGTCGAGGGCGACCTCGTCGCCAACCTCGCCTACGACAGCTCCCGCATCCACAAGTTCGTCGTCGAGGGGGACTTCGACCTGTACGGGCGCGGCCGCGCAGACCCCCTCGGCAACGCCCGCGTCCGCAGGATGATCGAGAGCTGGGGGGCCAAGGTCGCCCCGACGGTGACCGTCGACACCGACTTCGTGGTCATGGGCACCGAGCCGGCCACCCCCCCCAAGCCCGCCGCCGACGCGCCCGCGGTGGAATGGGAGCGGTACCGGCAGGAGATGAAGAAGTACCAGCGCTACCGGGAAGTGCGTGAAGCGGCCAAGAGGCTCAACGTCACCATCCTGAACACCACCCGTTTCCTGGCCTTCAGCGGGTTCGCGCCCGGCGCCCCGGACTAGTGCTCTGTCATCTGTGAATTGATGGATATTCAGAGGTCTCTTTGCCGAT
>CAZNSB010000007.1:0-22616 GCA_964575155.1 uncultured Planctomycetaceae bacterium
CCGCCACCGTCCCCGTAATCAAGCATTACGCGGGGAACTGCCACGTCTACGTCCACGCCGCCGCCGATGCGGACATGGCCGAGGCGATCGCCCTGAACGCCAAGTGCCAGCGCCCGGGCGTCTGCAACGCCATGGAGACGCTGCTGGTCCACGCCGACCACGCCGCCGCCGGCGGGCTGCTGAGCAAGCTCGTCGGCGCCCTGCTGAAAGCCGGCGTCGAGGTCCGCGGCGACGAGCGGACCCGCGCCGTCAGCGACAAGGTCAAGCCCGCCACTGACGAGGACTGGGCCACCGAGTACCTCGCCCCCATCCTCGCGGTCAAGGTGGTCGACAGCCTGGACGAGGCCATCGACCACGTCAACACCTACGGCTCGCACCACACCGACGCCGTCGTCACCGACGACATCCCCGCGGCCGAGGCCTTCGTCGCCCGCGTGGACAGCGCCTCGGTCATGGTCAACGCCTCGACGCGACTTTCCGACGGCGGGGTGTACGGCCTGGGCGCGGAGGTCGGCATCAGCACCGACAAGCTGCACGCCCGCGGCCCCATGGGCGCCGAGGAACTGACCACCTACAAATGGATCGTCACCGGCACCGGCCACGTGCGCGAATAGGCTCAGCAGGGATACAGGGGGTGCAGGGGATATAGAATGAAGAAATTCAAACTGAACGATTTCGAGCCGCGTTGCGGCGGAAGAAGTGTAGTCCCGGGCTCCATTCCCTTGACCAGATTCCTCAACCCAGTCAGACTAGATGCGAGCCGGACCCAGCGGTATAAGAGGATCGTTGTCCAAAGGAAAGCGGATGGAACTTAGAGCCATTGGGATCGGGCACTTCCGGAGCATTGGCGCCAAGCCAATCCTCATAGATCTCACGAAGAAGATCAACGTTCTCATCGGGGCCAACAACAGCGGCAAGTCCAACGTCATCAGATCGCTTTTTCGGCTTAAGGGAGCGGTCCAGAGCGGCAAGCTGCCCCTGGAAGGGCCCGATAGGCACCAACGAGATGCCAAGCTTCCGGTCACGCTGCTTGTGCGGACAACCCAGGACACCGCGCCCATGAGAATCCCGATCCCGGATGAAGAACTGGGATTTGAGCTCGAATGGAGAGAAAGCGGAGATCTTGTGTGTAAACGTGGGCCCTTCGACAACCTCAAGTTCGCGACGTTTCAGCAGTGGCTCAGGCAGAACACCCGAATGGTGCTCCAAACGCGCGATCAGGAGGCCGTCACGCAAACGAAACACAAGATTGGCACTGATCTCGTCAAGAAAGTCGTAGCTTCTGATTTCCCGTCCGTCCACCTCATCCCCCCGTTCCGCCAGATCGTCCGTGGCGATAATTACACCCTCGATGGAAAGGGCATCATTGAGCTTCTGGCTTCGTGGCAGCACCCACCCATCGGACAAGACAGTGACCGGAAGCGCTTTGAACACATACGGGAATTGCTCCGCAGCCTTCTTGGACTACCGGCTATCGAACTGGAGGTCCCGCCTTCGCATGGCCAGATCATTGTTGCCAACGAAGGGCTCCGCTTGCCCCTGGAGTACTACGGAACGGGGGTGCACGAACTGATTATCCTCGCAATTGCGGTATTCTCCGCCGACGACGCACTGTTCTGTATTGAGGAGCCTGAGATCCATCTCCATCCACGTCTGCAGAAGGAACTGCTACGCTTCCTAATCGAAGAGACCAACAACAGATATCTGATCAGCACCCATTCGAACGCGTTCCTTACGCCGTCGGACGACGTGCAAATAACGCATCTCTGGGTTAAGGAAGGGGCGTCGCACGGAAGAATGGTTCAGTCGGCTGGACATGTCCTGGAGGTCCTTCATGACCTGGGAGTGAGCGCCAGTGACCTGCTCCAGGCAAACAGTGTGATCTGGGTCGAAGGCCCCAGCGATAGAGTCTACATCAACAGATGGCTCGAACTCATTGATCCAGAGCTTCGTGAGGGAATTGACTATTCCGTCATGTTCTACGGAGGCAAACTGCTCGCGCATCTCTCTGCTGAGCGAGAAAGCGTCTTGCCTCCCGAAGAACTGATCCCTCTCTTGCGCATTAACCAATACTCGATGGTCGTGATAGACAGCGACAAAGACAAGAAGGGAGCGAGAATCAGCGAAACGAAACGAAGGATCAGAGATGAGTGCTCTTCCAGCGGGATTCCCTGCTGGATAACTGACGGTCGAGAAATCGAGAACTACCTGCCTCCGGGTGCCATATCCAAGGCTTACACTGAGATCTCAGGTATCGAGATCACGCTTCCGTCAATTCAGAGATTCGAAAGGCTCGAAGAGCTCCTAAGAAGAGCCTTTCGTCGCCGATGGGAGAACAAGTGGTCCTACGATATCAGAAAGCCCGAGAGGGCCCGGATGATCGCAAAGCACATCGAGGTAAATCACATCACCAAAGACCTGAGGAAGCAGCTCGAGCAACTGGTACAGACGATAAGGGCCACCAAGTGACTCAGCTTGTCATCCCGAATGATTCTTGCCGGTGCCTGGTCAAGATCACCGACGACGCCTGTACTTGGGCTGACCTCAGTGAGGACCGCGTCCATCCGATGGTGCCGGAATAGAGCATTCTGGCCACTGTCGGCGAGGCACCCGACCCAGATGGAGTGCTTTCCACGACGTGAAGCCCCGGCGGGGCGACACAACCGAATACAGGACGCTGTGCCACGCCTTGCGGGGCTGGACACTGAAATTCAGGATCTCTCTTGTTTTGCCTTGATTTCGCACATTCCATTGTGTAGGATAATGTGTGAAAGGTGGTGACCGAAGATGGCAACGAATCTGGCGATCGACGAAAAGCTCCTGGCCGAGGCCCTGAAGATCGGGAAGCATCGCACCAAGAAGGCCACGGTGGAGGAGGCCCTGCAGGAGTATGTCCGACACCGTAAGCAACTCCAAGCGCTGGAGTTATTTGGCAAGATCGATTTCGACCCGGATTACGACTACAAGAAACAGCGGGCCCGAAAATGAACGTCCTCGTCGACACCTGCGTCTGGTCACTGGCCTTTCGGCGAAGACCAGAGACGTCAAGCCCGGTGGTGGACGAGCTGGCGGAGCTGATCCGGGAATTCAGGGCGAAGATCATCGGCCCCATCCGCCAGGAGCTCCTCAGCGGGATTCGAAAACCGGCCGATTTCCAGAAGCTGCGGCGCCGACTGCGCGGGTTCCCTGACGTCGAGTTGAGGACGGAGGATTATGAAAGGGCCGCCGCGTTCTTCACCCTGTGTCGGAAGCAGGGAATCCAGGGATCCAACACGGACTTTCTGATCTGTGCCGTCAGCAGCAGGCTCGACATGGCTATTCTGACCATCGATGCCGACTTCCAGCGGTACGCGAGAAGGCTCCCGATCAGACTGCACACCCCAGGCAAAGACCGCGCCGAAAGGGCTTCAGATGGCGAGAGAGTGGACGGCGGATGAGCTGCTGCGGCTGTGCCGCGGCTTTCAGCCGGCGTGCGTGGTGATTGCGGCGGCGGAGCTGGACGTCTTCTCGGCGCTGAAGGGCGGCCCGGCGGGCGCGGCGACGCTGGCGGCGAGGATCGGCGGCGACGCCCGGGCGACGGCCGTGCTGCTGGACGCGCTGGCCGCGATGGGGCTGCTGGAGAAGCGCGGAAACGAATACCACGTCTTGGCGGACGTGGCCGAGCTGCTGACGGAGGATTCGCCGAAGAACGTCCTGGGCATCGTCCGCCACCTGGGCAACTGCATGCGGCGATGGGCCCAGCTCGCCGAGGTGGTCCGGACGGGCACCCCCGCCGAACGCCGCCCCAGCGTCCGCGGCGCCGCCGGCGACACCGAGTCGTTCATCCGCGGCATGCAGGACGTCTCCGCGCCCCGCGTCGCGGAGATCGTGCAGGCGCTTCAGCCGCTCACGTTCACGCACCTCCTCGACGTCGGCGGCGGGTGCGGCACGTGGACGGTCGCCTTCCTCCAGGCCGCCCCCGAAGCCACCGCCACCCTGTTCGACCTGCCGGAGGTGATCGGCCTGGCCCGGGCGCGGATCGCCGCCGCCGGGCTCAGCGGGCGCGTGAAGCTGGCGGCGGGCGACTTCTACACGGACGCCCTGCCCGCCGGGGCGGACTTCGCCTGGGTCAGCTCCATCGCCCACCAGAACTCGCGCGAGCAGAACGTGGCCCTGCTGGGGAAGGTCCACGCCGCCCTGGCCGCCGGCGGGCAGGTCGTCCTTCGCGACGTGGTCATGGGCGAGACGCGGACGGAGCCCCCGGCCGGTGCCCTGTTCGCCGTCAACATGCTGGCCGGCACGCCCGGCGGGCGGACCTACACCTTCGCCGAGCTGGCCGGGGACCTGGCGTCGGCCGGCTTCGCCGGGGCCGTCCTGCTGCGGCAGGGCGAGTCCACCGACTCGCTCGTCCGGGCGGTCAAGGCCTGACCGGAAAGAGATGTTTCGCGCCCCCGGTTGCATTGCCCGCCGGCGGGTGGTTAACTGGGGAGTCGTGGAGCCCGACGAGGACATCTCCCTGTTCTGCCACCGCTGCGGGGCGGCCCTGACGCCCGGGAAGGGGGACTTCTACCTGGTGCGGATCACCGCGGTGGCCGACCCGACGCCGCCGTCGATCTCCGAGGAGGACTTCGAGGGCGACCTGAAATCGGAGATCGAGAAGGTGCTGGAGGAGATGCGCGGCCTGAGCGAGCAGGAGCTGACGGACCAGGTCTTCCGGCGGCTGACGATCCACCTGTGCGCCCGGTGCTACGCCGAGTGGATCGAGAACCCCGCGGGCTAGCGTTGCGTCAAGTTTGAATCTATGGGTGCCACGGCTGCGCTGTGTGCAGCCGTGCGGGCCCCGGGGGAGGCTCGGCTGCAAAAGGCGCAGCTGCCTGCCGGCAGGCGGGTGGCACCCGAAATGGAAATATCGAAATAAGATGACTTCCAGGGGGCGGGCGCCTATTTCAGCTTCTTTCGCGTTTCGGCCAGGGCCGCCTTGAGCTCTGCCGCCGTCAGCGCCCCCACCGACCCGTTCACGTACAGCACGTTGCAGTTCCCGCCGTGGACGGGCGCCTCCTCGTAGACGAGCACGTTCCCGCCGGGGGCGCTGGCGTTCTGGGCGGCGACGTAGGCGTAGGGCTTGCCTCGGGCCGACGGGCACCGAAGCAGCTTCGGCGGGACGGCGCCCTTCTCGGCGAGCGCCTCCAGCGAGGGGGGGAACCGCCCGCCGTTCGCGGCCGCATGGGCTGCCAGCGCCGCCGCCAGGCCCTTGAGCTGGCCCTGGCAGACGACCGCCTCCGCCCGCCCGCGGCTGTCGAGCACCGTCTCGAAGTAGCCGCGAGATGGCTGCTTTTCCTCTTTCGGTTCCTCTTTCTCCCCGCACGCCGGGAGCAGGAAAAGGCCGGCGATCAGGGCCAGGGCCGCCCCGGCCGAACCCCTCCCGCCGCGCCGCCGCAGGGGCCGATGAGCGTGAATGGACATGGCCGCATCTCCTTTCCGAAAACTTCCGCCCGTACCAGGCTACCCTCCCGGCCCCCCGGGGACAAGGCCGATCGGTCGCTTCCAGCGGGCGGCCTTTGCCGCTATAAGACGATTCCCGCGGGGGGGCGGATAGGAGCGGGCCGGTGAAGGCGATGACCATGAGGCAGCGGATGCTTGCGGTGGCGCAGGGCCGCCCGCACGACCGCGTGCCGTTCGTCCAGTACAGCGGCATCGCCGCAGCCGACGAGGAGGTCTGGTCTGTCCTCGGCCGGGGGAACATGGGCATCCTCCGCTGGGTCGGGGTGCATCGCCTGGAGCACGGGGACTGCCGGTTCGAGACCGCCGAGTTCGACCGGGGCGGGCGGCGGGGCTTCCGGCGGGTGCTCCACACCCCCGCCGGGCGGCTGGTGCAGGAGAAGCACTATGAGCCGGCCTTCGGCACCGCCGCCACCAGCAAGCACTTCGTGACCGATCCGCCCGACTACCAGGTCCTGCTGGCCTACCTGCGTGACGTGGCGGTGGTGAAGGACCTGACGGCCCTTGGCCGCGTGATCGGCGAGCTGGGCGACGACGGGCTGCCGCACGTGTCGCTGGGGCGCACGCCCTTTCAGCAGCTCTGGGTGGAGTGGGTGTCGATCCAGGACCTGTCGCTGCACCTGGCCGACCAGCCGGGGCTGATGGAGGAGGTCTTCGACGCGCTGGCCCGCATGCTGCGGGCGATCATGAAGGTCGCCGTCGAGGCCGCCGGCGAGGCCCCGATCCCCTACTTCGTCTTCCCGTGCAACATCACGGCCCCGATGATCGGCCAGAGGTACTTCCGCCGGTACGCCGTGCCGTTCTACCAGGAAATGGCGGACCTCCTGGCCGGGGCGGGAAGCGACGCGGGCGTCTACGTGCACATGGACGGCGACCTGAAGGGCCTGTGGGGCGCCATCGGCGAATCGAAGGTCCGCGGGATCGACTCGCTCTCCCCCCCGCCGGACAACGACACCTCGGCGGCCGCCGCCGCGGAAATGTGGCCGGAGATGAGGCTGGGCGTGAACTTCCCCTCCTCGGTGCACCTGCGCAGGCCGGAGCAGATCCGGGCCGCCGCCGAGGGGCTCCTGGCCGAGGCCGGCCACACCGGCCGGCTCCAGATCCAGATCTCCGAGAACGTCCCCGCCGACCGATGGCGGGTGAGCTTCCCGGAGATCGTCAGGGCGATCGAGGCCTTTGGCGCTCCGGAACGGTAAAGGCGGGTTCGGATGCTGTCTCAGAACCCCTGTTTTCGGGTGGCACTGGTCGCTCGCAACCCGTGTCGCTTCATGTGGGAACACGGCTTGGCAAGCAAGCCGTGCCACCCGTCAGTCAAAGGCACCGGGTTCTGAAAGAGCTTCTGGGCGGACTTGGCCCTTGTCCGGACGCAGGCGCTGGGGTAGTTTCCCCGCTTCGGCTCCGGCGTCGCCGGACGAGCAGGAAGGGAGAATCATGGACAAGACGAAGGTCGGGATCGTCGGCTGCGGGAACATCAGCGGGATCTACCTGAAGAACTGCCAGGAGGTCTTCGAGATCCTGGAGGTGGCCGCCTGCGCGGACCTGATCGCCGAGCGGGCGCGGAAGCAGGCCGCCGAGTTCGGGGTGCCGAAGGCGTGCACGGTGGAGGAGCTGCTCGGGGAGGAGGAGATCCGGATCGTCGTCAACCTCACCGTCCCCAAGGCCCACGCCGCGGTGGCGCAGCAGTGCATCGAGGCCGGCAAGAACGTCCACAACGAAAAGCCCCTGACCCTCACCCGCGCCGAGGGCAAGAAGCTGCTGGCGGCGGCCGAGGCCGGGGGCCTCCGCGTCGGCTGCGCCCCCGACACCTTCCTGGGCGCGGGCCTCCAGACCTGCCGGAAGCTCATCGACGACGGGGCGATCGGCACCCCCGTCGCCGCCACCGCCTTCATGACCTGCCACGGGCACGAAAGCTGGCACCCCGACCCGGAGTTCTACTACCAAGTCGGCGGGGGGCCGATGTTCGACATGGGCCCGTACTACGTGACCGCGCTGGTGGCGCTGATGGGCGCGGTCCGGCGGGTGACGGGGTCGGCCCGGATCAGCTTCCCGCAGCGGACGATCACCAGCCAGCCGAAGAAGGGCAAGGTCATCGACGTGGAGGTGCCCACCCACGTCGCCGGGGTCATGGACTTCGCCAGCGGCGCCGTCGGCACGATCATCACCAGCTTCGACCTCTGGGGGGCGAACCTCCCGCGAATCGAGGTCTACGGCAGCGAAGGGACCCTCGCCGCGCCGGACCCCAACGGGTTCGGCGGGCCCGTCCGGCTCCTGCGCGCCGGCGAAAAGCAGTTCAACGACGTCGAGCTGACCCACCCCTACGCCGAAGGGAGCCGGGGCATCGCCGCAGCCGACATGGCCTACGCCCTGCGCTCCGGGCGCGCCCACCGCGCCAGCGGCGAGCTGGCCTACCACGTGCTCGACATCATGCACGCCTTCCAAGACGCCTCCGAGCAGGGCCGACACATCGAGCTGGAAAGCACCTGCCCAAGGCCCGCCCCCCTGCCGCCAGGACTCCGGCCCGGAACGCTGGACGAGTAGCCGGCCGCGGGGCCGGCGGGCGCGCAGGCGCACAAGAAAAGCCGGAGCGAAGGCACAAGGAGGTCAGGCGCTCCGGATTTCCGGATTGTGTGGACTTTTGAAGCCCAAGTCCTGACGCCCCAGGTTTTCTCAACCTCTTACCTGGTACTTGGACCCGTGCTCATTCGCTCCGGCCGGTGGGATTATACGCCCCGGCCCGGTCCGCAGACCAAAGCGCGAGAAAAAATCCTTCTCAAAAACGAGCCGCGGCGCTCCCTCCGAGGCGCCGCGGGCGAAGGACGATTTCGTTCTCACGTCTGTCACATTGTAGGCGGCCGGAAACCGGTTCTCCCGTCGCTGCGTTTTCTGTCCACGGCGGAGGCCCGCGGCCGGCACGGCCTGCCGGTCGCGGGGGGCGTCGCCCCAGAGCGCACTCCCAGAGATAACAGGACCGGTGGGGGTTGTCGGTCTCGCCGACCAGCAGCGTTTCACCGATGAGGCAGCAGTCGTGGTCGCCGAAGCAGTCGGCGCCGGCCTGCTCGTCGCGGACCCGGCCGAGGACCTCGCACCGGCCGGCGATACTCCGAAAAGGAACGTCTCTTCACGCGGATGAACTTCGTGCCGCCGCGTTCATTGGTGTTCGGCCGGCGGGGTGCCGAGCCTCGTGAGCGCATCCCTCAGCTTTCCGTAGTAGGGATGGGTCCTGTCTTTCCGCACCTGTCGCCATCCTGCCCAGTACTCCCGAAGGGCGTCGTCCTTCCGCCCCATCTTTTCATAGACTTCGCCGAGGCGCAATCGGCTGCCGGGGCGCGGCTGGAGGTCGATCGATCGCTTCAGGGCCTTGGCCGCTTCGGCATGCCTTCCCAGGGCCTTCAGGACGAAGCCCAGGGTGTCCAGCGTGTGCGGGCTATGCGGCGTCAGTTGGACGGCCCGCCGGGCATGAGCCAGGGCCTCGGCGGGCCTCTTCAGGTCGCCGGCGAGGACCCAGGCCAGGTTGTTCAGGGCGACCGTATCCTTCGGGTCGATCTTCAGGGCCGCCTCGTAGCTGCGGCGGCTTTCGGCGAAGCGGCCCGACGAGTAGTACACCAGCCCCTGGTGCCTGAGCAGCTTGAAGCGGTCGGCGCCCTCAGTGGCCAAGGCCAGGCCTTTCTTCAGGTGCTCCAGCGCCGGGGCATATTGCTTTTCCCGCAGCAGCAGATTGGCCAACAGCAGTCTGATCTGCCAGTCGTCCGGCCTGGCGTCGAGCCACTGGGCGAGCTTCGCCGCTGCTGCGGCTTTGTGCGTCGCAACGACCTGACCGACGACAAAGTCGAGCTGCTCGCCAGCTTCGGCGCGCTTCAGCGCCTGCCTGAAATCCTCCTCGGCCTGGGCGTGGTCCTTCTTCGCCGCACGCGCCCGACCGCTGACGGCCAGGACAGACGCCCCGAGCTCGCGGCCGCCCCGAAGCCCCTCGCCCGCGACAATGGCTTCGTCATGCCGGCCGGCGGCAACCAGCGCCCGCATCTGCAGCACGGTGATCCGGGCGGTCTCCGGGAGCACCTTCTTGGCGGCAACGAGAAGCCGCACGGCCCGTTCGGGCTGACCCCGGCGCAGGAGCATCTCCGTCTCGGCGACGATGGGGAACAGCTCCCGCGGGTAGGCCTTCCGGAACCGGGCCAACGCCCCCGCCAATTGCGACCAGCGGCGGTGTCGCTGACACAACCGGAGCAGCGCTTCCAGGGCCGGCTTGTACCCCGGCCGATCGGCCAGCACGCTCTGGAGCACGGCGTGGGCGCCGGGGAAATCGCCCATGTCCTCATACACTCCGGCCAGCTCCAGGCTGGTCGCCGCGGACACGCCGGCACGCCGGGCGCCCGCCAGGTCCTCCCTGGCCAGGGCCGTTCGGCCTTCGGCCAGGTGCACCCGCGCGCGGCACATCAGCGCCTCGGAGCAGCCGGGATGGACGCTGAGGCAGCGGTCCAGCACCTCCCTGGCCCGCACACAGCCGCCTTGCCGGAGGTACGCCTTGCCGCGCAGCATCAGCATCACCATGTTGCCGGGGTCTTGGGCCAGTACCCGGCTGGTGCGCTCTTCCACCTGCCGGAACTCATCGGCCTCGATGAGATAGCTGATGAGGTCGCGTTCGGCTCCGGGGTAGGCCTGCTCGCCGAACTTCGCCAGGTACTTCTTCTGGCGCTTGACGGCAGTGGCCCAATTCCCCCGCCGGGCGGCGAACCGCGCCAGCGTCAGGTACCCGCGCGCGTCCTCCGGGCCCACCTCGACGGCCTTTTCGTACGCGGTGCCGGCCGGGCGGTACTCCCCGGCAGCTTCCAGGTAGTTGCCCCAGAGGAGGTAGGCGGCGACCTTGTCCCGGGCGGAGCCGGCGTAGTCCACCAGTATTCTTCTGGCCTCGGCGTCGCGGCCCGCGCGGCGGAGCACGTTCACCAGGAGCCGGACCGGCTGGGGGGCGCCGTTGGAGACCTTGATCATATGGTGGTAGATCTTCTCGGCGCTGCGCAACTGCCCCACCCGCTCGTACAGGATGCCCAGGTGCCCGAGGTTAACCAGGTCCTCCGGGTGGAGCTTCGCGACTTGCTCCCGGTGCCGGATGATCTTCTCCGGGCTCTCTCGCCCCTGGCGGAGCTGGAGGTAACGCTCGCGAATGGCGGGGCTGTCGGGTTGGAACTTGTACGCCATGTTCACCCAGTGTTCGTACGCGTCCCGGTTGCCCGTGGCCTCGCTGACCGCCACCAGCCCCCGCAGCGCCCTCACGTTGGACGGGTCCTGCTCGTGGGCGGTCTCGTAGGCCTGGCGGGCCTCGTCGTACTTGCCGGCGGCCACGTAGCAGTCCCCCAGGAAGGCGCGGGCCTGGCTGAAGCGCGGGCGAATCCGAAGCGCCTCCAGCGTCAGCCGGATCGCCTCGTCCCACTTCTGCTGCGCCCGCGCCAGCCGGGCGCGGTACATCCGCCCCCTCACCTTGTCCAGGTCGGCCTTGGCCGCCGCGTCGGCGTACTTCCGGGCGGCGGCAAAGTCCGGCTTCCGCAGGGCGTAAATGAAGGACTGCTCGATCACCAGGGGGTGGTTCGGCGCCTTGGCCTGGGCGTCTTTCAGGTGCTTTTCGTGCTCCTGGTTCTTCCCCGCCCGCAGGTACACCTCGGCCAGCCGAAGCGCCCGCCGCACCGGGTCCGGATCCTTCTTGACCAGGTCCACCTCGCAGCTCAGCCGGCGGTCCGGGTCGGCCTCCTTCACCAGGGCCAGTCGCAGTAGCGCTTCCGGCCGGTCCTTGAACACCCGGGTGGCGTCGCGATACAGGTCGGCGGCGGCCTCCGTCTCCCCTAGCTGCTCGAGCCACTTCATCAGTTGCGTCACCACGCCGATCGAGTCGTCCCTGCGCAGGACAACGTCCTTGAGGAAAGCGACGGCGCCCTTCCGGTCGCCTTCCAACCACATCTGGTTGGCGTGCGAGGAAAGGACCTTCACGGCGTAGTCGTCCAGGACCTTGACCGTCGGGGGTATGCGGCGTGTCTTGGCGGTGACGATGTCCAGGATCAGCTTCAGGGACCGGGCCTCCTGGTTTTCCGGGATCTTCTTCAGCAGCTCGTCCACCATGCGCCGGGCCTGATCGTACCTGCGATAGCTGACTTTCAGTCGGGCCAGCTCCAGCAGCGCGCCGGGGCTCTGGGGGCTGATGCCCAGGAAGCGCTCGATGATCCTCTGGGCCTCCCCGAGCTGCCCCATCCGCCGATACAGGCTGATCAGGAGGATGGCGGTCCGCGGCTCGAAGCGAACCTGCCGATCGTAGGCGGTGCGGAGGAGCCGCTCGGCCCGGACGACGTCGTCGTCGGCCAGGGCCATCCGGCCTCGAATCTTCAGCACCGAGGGGTGGTCTTGCCTGACGTCGTGCATCTTCTTCAGCGCCTGCCGGACCCTCGGGAGGATCTTGTCGCGGTCGCCCCCGGCCTTGAGGCGATCCAGGAGCACGTCGCAGAGCTGATCGTTGAGCGCCAGCACCGCCGCGCGGTACTTTCGCAGCCCCTCCCCCTGGAGGTCCTTCTGCGGATCACCGTCTCCCCGGATCGCCTTCAGCCCCTTCAGCACCAGCGCCTCGGTCCGGGGGAGGTCCTTCGTGTGGTAGGCGAGGATCTTCGCCAGCGTCACGTACATGCGGTAGCCCTGCGGGACGGCGCGGATGCCGGCCTCCAGCACCTTGACGGCCTCGTCGATCTTGTCGTCGCGCTGGTAGTAACGGGCCACCGCCAGGTAGGCCTCGGCCTCCTTCGGCTGCCGCCCGATCGCGTCCTGGAGCAGTTGCAGGGCCTCGTCCTTGCGGCCCTGCTCGCCAAGCAGCTCCGTCCAGGCTACGCGCAGCAGGACGGACTCCGGGTTGGCCTTCAGCCCCTCGGCGTAGGTCTTCTCGGCCTGGTCGTCGCGATTCCGCCGGCGATGGAAGGCGGCGAAGGCCACCCAGTAGACCTCCTTCTTCGGCGCCGCCTGGATGAGCTTCTTGAAGTCGTCCAGGGCCGGCCCGTCGAACTCCGGCCTGGACCGCGCGATTCGGGCCTTGGCCCGTGCCCTCCGGAAGAGGGCGTCGTGGTCGTCGGGGACCACGCTCAGCAGCCCGTCCAGGGCGCGGACGTACCGGACCCAGTCCGCGTCCGAGTACCGGGCCAGCACGTACGCCATCTCCACGACGCGGCGGTGGGCCTCCACGTAGTCGGGCCTCAGCCGGACCGCTTCATGGAATGCCCGCCGCGCCGAGTGGAAGATCTCCGCCCGCTCGGCCTGGCCGAGGGTGGGGTCGGCGGCCTGCCACTTCAGCATGGCCTCGCCCAAGGCCAGAAGATGCTCAGCCTTCCGCTCGCCGGCCGCAGCCGAGACCGCCTCGCGGTACTTCTTGACCGCCTCGGCGTATCGTCCTGCCCTAAGGAACTCCGCCGCCTGCTCCGCCGGCGACGCCGGCCGGGTATCCGTCCCCGCCGCAGCGCCAGGCGACCGCCCGCCCGCGACAAGGCACGACGCAAGCAGCCCCGCAAGGACCATCCCTTTCATGAGGAATCCCCTTCTCCGGATCCATTGCCGTTCGTTCCAGCCGCAAACCCGGGCCCGCGCGCGCCTTCACGAGTTCACGGATCCACGAGTCCACGAATCCACGAACCCCCCCCGCCCTACCCCCCAGCCGCGTTGGCCAGGGCCTTTCC
Source organism: uncultured Planctomycetaceae bacterium (assembly GCA_964575155.1). Classification (GTDB taxonomy): domain Bacteria; phylum Planctomycetota; class Phycisphaerae; order SM23-33; family SM23-33; genus CAZNSB01. The sequence continues at coordinate 13,173 of CAZNSB010000007.1, forward strand.
CAGCGCGCGGGCCTTGTCGGCGTCGGCGCCGGCCGGGACGCCCTTGGTCAGCACGCCGGGGGCCACCCGCTTGAGACCGCACTTGCCGGCCAGCCCCTCCAGCACCCCCAGCACCTTCCCTCCCCCGCCGTGGGTGCCGAAGGCGACGTACGGCTTGCCCTTGAACCGCTCGTCGTACAGAATCTTGTCGAAGAACGCCTTGACCTCGCCGGCGACGTAGCTGAAGTAGTCCGGCGAGCCGATGGCCAGCCCGTCGGCGGCGGCGGCCCCGGCCAGATCAAGCTCTGCCGCCGCGACGATCTTCACATTCGCCCCGCCGGATTCGGCGCCCTCTGCCACCTGCTTGGCCAGCGCGTGCGTGTTCCCCGTGTCGCTGTGGTAGATCACATAGATGGTAGCCATTGCGGTTCTCCTTCGACCGAGGAGATTCTACCCCACGACCGGCCGCTTTGCACTCCCGATTGCCTGCTCCGCCTAACGATGCGGGGGACTCTCACGAGCCCGGCGGGCCCCCGGCGAGTTCCGGGCAAACCTGCGCGACCGCCGGGTGAAGAAAACTGCCGAACTCAGGTGCTTACCCGATTGACAAATCTGGGACCGTGGATATACTGGTGAGCACTTCGAACGTGGAGGCAGGTGAGGGAAGTCTGCGGCATCCCGACCGGACAAGCTCAATCGCTCGGCGGTGTTGTTGTGCGCTGAGGGACAGGCCGTTGGCCTGCCGACGTCGGGCCTGTTTCCTCGGCCCGGAAGGCAGCGATCGTGCCTTGCGTGGCGCGTGGTATCAGAGACAGGAAACGGAAAGAGAGGGGAGCGATGAAGACGAAATGGGTTGTGTGCGGGATGGCGTGGGCGGCTGCGGCTTGGCTGGCCGCACCGATTGGCGGAGCGGACACCATCATCACCGGCGTGCCCGACTGGAACCAGCCGGCCGACTACGCCGACGTCACGGCGGGGCTGGACGCCGGCGACTACCCCGACTGGTGCTCCCCGACCGCCGCCGCCTGCCTGATGGGCTACTGGGAAGACCAGCTTGGCTTCACGGGGCTGACGGACTGGGACGCGGCCCCGACCAGTCCGGCTTTTCCAGACACCCCCGGCAAGTGGAAACAGGGGCTGTGGCACGACGGCTGCATCGAGCTGGGCTGGTACATGGACACGGGAAACTGGAAGACCAACCTGGGGCCTTACCCGCCCCTCGTCGGAGAGACCGACCGGGCCGACATCGGCCCCGGCGCGGTCGAGTACGCCAGGGCCGCCTGGAACGACCCGGACGCCGGCATCGCCAAAACGGGGTACTGCGACGCCGGCTCCGGCGTAGACGATGACTGCAACGCGGCGATGTGGAGTCACTACAAGAGGCAGATCGATCATTTCGCCCGGCCGGTGCTGTGCTCTTTTGAGGGGTGGGTGGACACGGCCCATCCCACGGGCACTCAGAGCGTGGCCGGGCAGACGGTGGAGTTCTACGACTTTGCCCACGGGATCGGGGGCCATACCGTCTGCGGCGTGGGCTACATCGACCCGGACCCGGACGTCTTTGACGACGACGAGGAGATGATCATCGCCCAGGACAACTGGGCCAACACCGGTACATACGTCGCCGTGGGGCTCGCCGGCTGGATGCAGAACACCTACGTCTACATCCCCGAACCCGCCACGCTGGCCCTGCTGGGCGTCGGCGCGCTGGCGCTGATCCGCCGGCGGAGGACGCGGCCGTAGGCCGGGGCGGCGCCCCGGCAATCGTCGGCAGTAGTTGCGCCGCGGCGGTGTCCCGATCCACGTGCTACGGTTTCCAGACGTCCTCGGCGGGCTGGAGCTGCCAGGGGGAGGCGCTGCGGCAGGAGCCGTCGACCCTCAGGACGTTGACCTTGCCCAGGTGCCGCTCGATGGGCAGGATGGCGTTCAAGTCGTCGTCGTTGTTGCCCTTCCCGTCCACGTCCACGATGCTCCAGGGGTAATCCAGCAGGAGCACCTGGTCGGCCCGCCCGGAGAGGCCGGGAACCTGGTTGTTCATGCCATAGCTGACCTTGTTGCTGCCGAGCACGACGGTGGGCGGGACGGCCGCCACCAGGTTGTCCACGCCCAGCATGTTCATCAGCAGCGTCTCGCCCTTCATCAGGTTGTGCGTGCTGCTGTTGGTGCTGGTCGAGTTGCAGCGGTACCACTCCGGGTCCGGTATCGCCTGGATCACAATCGACGAGCCGAACGTGATCCGAAGCCCGTTGCTGCCGAACAGGAAGATCTCCTTGACGGTATCCGAGACGTGGTTGACGCTGACCTGGGTCAAGTCGCCGCTGCCGAGCGGCGCTCCCGGCTCCAGCGCGTCGACGAGATAGGCGTGGAGGTGGACGCTCATGAGGTGGAAGTGATCGATGTACACGCCCTCCAGCCCGAGCGCGGCGTCTGCCCGGCCGGGGTCCTTGGGGCAGTTCATGACGCCCCCGGCCCCGCGGTCGTAGACGTGGGCGACCCACCCTGCCGGCGGCGGCAGCGACAGCGGCCTGTTGGGGGGACTGCTGTGAAAGGTGTCCCACAATTGCCCCAGGTTCGACTTGCAGATCGCCGAGTAGGCATGCTCCCGGGCCCTGTCCAGGGTGGGCACCAGCACCGCCAGCAGCAGCGCGACCACGGCCACGACGGTCAGGAGTTCAACGAGCGTGAAGGCCCCCCGTCCTCGGAGCCGCCCGCCGCCCCCAGACGCCCCAGCCCGGCCTTGCCGATTCAAGTCCATTGTCCTGGCCCTGCCTTCTTCCCGGTCGGCTACGGGGAGGCCTTGGAAGACCGCCCCTGGTCCCCGGCCGGCGCCTCGCCCAGCAGCCCGTGCGACGCCAGGGTCGAACGGATCACGTCCATCTGGGCGCGGCGGACGTCGCGAGGCTGATCGGCCTGATATGGAAAACGGAAGATCAGGATCCTGTGGATGGCCGTGATCGCGCGGATGCGGACGCGGGCGTCGGGGTCGTCCAGGGCGGCCAGAAGGTCGGGAAGGGAGGCGCGGTCCCGGCTTCGGGCCAACCCCAGGGCCGCCCCGGCGCGGGCCCGCGGGTCCGGATCGGACCGCATCGTCTTGACCAGCAGGGCGCGGTCGGCGGGGGCGTGGGCGGCCAGGGCGGCGGCGGCCTCGCCCCGGGCCCCGCCGCTCTTGCCCTCGACCACGATCCGTTCCAGCAGTTCCTGGTTCCGCCGGTCCTTGCGCTCGCCGAGGGCGCGGACGGCGGCGGCCGCCACGCGCCGGTCGGGGTCGCCGCTGAGGCGATACAGTGTCCGGCGGGCAAGGTCGCCGCCGAGACCGCGCAGCTTCCCGACGGCCGCCAGACGCTCCTCCGCCCGCGGTGAATTCGCCAGCCGGGCAGCCCGCCCCCCATAGCCGTGCTCATACCACAGCCACCCAGTCAGACCCACCCAAGCTGCCACCCCCATAGCGAACAGGACTCTCTTCTTGCTGTTCATGAACTGTCCACGCGCACGCGCGGCCCTTCCGCCTCCCATTCTAAACGAACCGGGGCGAACTCCAATGGATATTCCCGGCGCAGAGGCGGGCGCCCGGACCCACGGAAGCCTCTTGACCCGATCGCTAACGCCTGGTCGACTGCCGACAAGGCCGTTGCGGCGCCTCGACCTGCCCCCGATGGAAATCGGGGGCAATCCACCCGCCGGGCGCAGCCGGCGGGAGTCTCACCGCCGGGCGGCGAAGATGCCGCCGGGTTTGCGCGCGATCAGGCCCTTCAGGGCCAGGGTGGTCATGGCGGCGGTGACCTGGGCGGGGGGCAGGTCGCTGCGGCGGACGAGCTCGTCGAGGGAAAGCTCCACGCCGGCGAGGTGCTTCATGAGCGCGGCCTCGGTCCGGGTGAGCTTGACGGCCGGCGGGCCGGGATCGGCGGCCCCTTCGGCCTGGAGGACGGAGCCGACGCCGCCGAGGGCGTCGAGGACGTCCTCGAGGTTGCCCACCAGCTTGGCGGCGCCGTCGGCGATGAGCTGATTGGTGCCCGCCGAGAAGGGCGAGTCCACCCGCCCGGGCACCGCGAAGACCTCCTTGCCCTGCTCCAACGCCAGCCGGGCGGTGATCAGAGACCCGCTCCGCCGGGCCGCCTCAATCACCAGCACCCCCAGCGACAGGGCGGCGATGATGCGGTTGCGGGTGGGGAAGTTCCGGGGCTTGACGCCGATCCGCATGGGCAGCTCGCTGAGGATCGCGCCGCGCCCCTCGTCGAGGATCTGTCGGAAGAGCTTCCTGTTGTCGGGCGGGTAGAGCTGCTTCAGCCCGCAGCCCATGACGGCGACGGTCCGCCCGCCGGCGCGGAGGCTCCCGCGGTGGGCGGCGGCGTCGATGCCGCGGGCGCCGGCCCGGTGTACACAGTGGAACGCCGTCCAGGCAGCGTTCTGGCTGCTCTGGGAACGGGCGGAGGAGGCGGCGTGACGCACGGCCCCGGCCGGCTGGACCTCGCCAGTCGGCGTTCCCATGCTGGATCGCGGAGGCGATTTGCGCACGGGGAATCGTGGCAGCAGCCTTCTGGAATCGGGTGGGGACAGCAGCATAAGGCTTTTTGCAGGAACTCCTTGCGGGCAATTCCGGCTATGCCATGGCTCGGCGCCGGATGGGAACTAAGTCTAGCCTGCCGCGAAGCTTCCAGGTGGGCAGACGCGCCGAATCTCCTCGGCGTCCAAGTAGCGATAGGCTCGTGGCGGAGTGAATTCCGGCAGTTTGCGGCGCAAGTCGTCAAGGGGGATTTCAGGAATGAAAGAAGTGACGCTCTTCACGACAATCGCATGGGCTATATCTGCGCCGAAGTAGTAGCTATCGAAATCCTCTTTGGGAACCGCCGCCCCCCAGCCGACGAGCCCCCACAGCTCCGCTGGCGACGCCGACACGACGTTTGCCACCTCGAATGCCCCTACCAATGCTTTGCATGGCGACGATGCGTACACCAAGACCCAATCGCCGGGGCCAACGCGCGGCCGGGTCCGGCGAAGCTCGACAGTCTTTTCGCCCGCCAGGATCTTTGACGCATAGCGCGGACGAACTGAAAGCAACATCGCTTCATCTATCATCACTTCATGCATTCCGGCACGCCCTTTCGTAAAGCTTGGTGAATAGGTTCGCTGGCACGCGCACTGGGCATTGGAGCTGAGTTCTAATACCCGCCTTGCGAAGAGACGTCTGGAGGACGCCATAGGGTATCGGGTCCTCGAATAGCTCTGTGTCGCTGAAGCGCAACACCATGATAGGCCGCTCAACGTCGTGCTTCGCGGTTGTATAGACATCGCGCCATTGGTACACTCCAAGACGACGATACTTACGGAACAATTCCTTTGGCTTCCCGATCTCGACTTGGTCCAACCGCGAGCAGGCCCGGAGCCTCTTGATGCCTGTCTCGTCACCCTTGCCGCTTACATACCAAAGGATACGTCCTGGCCACTCCAATGCCGGCCGAGCAGCCCGATAGTAGACGCCCTCGACGTTAAGTGCCAGTCCACGATCTCGGCCAAACAGGCTCTGCCTTGCCAGCCCTTCATCAAACAGTTGCTCGGCCCATCGCGGCTGGATCGGTACGATGTAGGTAGCCAAGGCCGCATCTGCGATCTTCCCGGGCCACAGGTAGTGCTCATCGAGGGATGCCGCGCCGGGCACATCCGCCTGCCGCTGAAGTAGATCGGCCCACTCGTCCAGCCCTTCGACCTCAATCCCAGGATGATCAAGGTCGCGAACGAAGGCCGCGATCTCTGTGGCCCGGGCTGTACCGCAGAAGTTGATCTTGATCCAACCCTCGGTGCTCTCAGAGAAGCCGGCTTCTTCTATCGCCTGGATCGCAGCCTCCTGCGCGCGGTCGTCGGTCATCATTGTGATGGATCGGTGAGCAGCACGGCTGAGGAGTAGGCTCTGTCGGGCAAGCTGGCGGGCCATGGTCGGCGCGGTGGAATCACTCCGCACTCGAATCATGGTTAGCTCCAGCACACGATCATCCTCAGGCGAAAGCTGCGTCACAAGCAGAGCCAATGGCTGGCCCTGATCGTGTACGGCCTGGCAGGTGTACGCATCGGGACTCGCGACATAGGTCCTCAGACGTGATCTAAACGCAGCCTGACGCTCTCCAGCCTGGCGGTTACAGAAGCACGCTGCGAGCGACTCGATGTCACTTGCACGGACCGGCGCAATCCGGACTGGACTGCCCACGAAACGGACCGGCTCATACTCCGCTCCGCGACGCAACTCGTCTAGGCGGCTGATCAAAGTCGTCGGATCGAGGATGGAGATTCGATACCGCTCCTCCATCGGAGAGGCGAGGTTCAGTAAACCGCCATCCCGCGTGACAAAGTAGCGGGCCCCTCCAGCAATGGCGCGGGCCAGATGCCGCATGTCAGACTCGTCCTGAACTGACATCGTCTCGGGGAAGAACTGGCGAAGTGCGTTCTGGAGAACATCGAACCGGCCAGCATCGCAGGGCAGCCGGTGAAACTGCGAGGCGAAACGGCTGTTCTGCTGCCTCAGCGCCTCATCTTGACGGCTGAACTCGATATCCATCTCGTCCGTAAGGAATAGCTCTAGCTCGTCCGCAAGGTAATCTGCCTGTAACGATTTGCAGGGCTCATCGTATGGTGGTCGATCCTTGGCCAACTCGTAGAAGACACTGGCGTCTAGGACAGCGGCGATCTTCGAGTCACGAAGCGACTTGGCCGCAGCTGAAAAGAGCGTCACCTCCTGCTGCGGCCTCCACCAGTTGACAAGCACGCCGCCGTCGCTACCACGGCCCCTCACTTCCGGGCCTGGTGCGAAGCCCATCTTGGGCCATAGCGTGTTCGTCTCGTAATCCCGACGGCATCGTAGGCTAACCCCCCGAAGATGCTTCGTCGTCTGGACGAGATGGCCAACGAGTTCTCTCGCGATCCCCTGTCCTCGGCTCTTCTTCGCCACGCAGAGGTGGACAATTGCAGCCGCGTCCCGCGAGATGCGATACAACAGGTATCCTCTACACCGATCCGAATCATCGAGCGCCACAATGATCCTTCCCCTGGCGAACGCGTCCTGAAACGCGCCGTCTGGGAAGAATCCGAGTGTCTTGGCATCCCGGCGCCAGAGTTGTTTCACTTGGGCCAGGTGCTCGGGTTCCTTTGTGCAATGTATCTTGATGCCATGCATGGTCGACGCCCAATACACACCCGAAAGGCCCAACGTCATTCCAGAAGTAGCCAGTCCTTCGGGCGCCTCGTTCGTACATAGCTCAGCACCCGTGATGGCTGGCGGTTGCGTACGTATTCGTTCTGCCGGATATCGCATCCCTTAATCAGGAACCCTCAGGGCGTTCTCCCGGGAAGGTGTTCGCTGGCCTGCGGAAGCAGGAAGTCGAGGGATTGCGCCAGGAGCGGCTCGGCCGCCAGGCCCTCACGCAGTACCGAGACATCAGGGAGCCTCAATACCTCCTGGAGGCTCTCATCGATCTTCCGTCGAGTGTCGTCCGAGCCAATTGCGGACAGTGGGAGCAAGGCCTTACCTTGAAGCTCGTCGAACCGCTTGGAGATCCGGCCGAGCTGTGCCTTCGATAGGGCGTCCGTGTCAAGCACCGGTAGCCCTTCGAGCACTGGTTTCTTGAAATCCACGAATGCACCTTCGGTCTCGGATCGATGGCCGAGCAGCAGCAGGATCCCCAGCGTAGAATTCATCCACATGACGATGGCTTTGCCCCGTTCCTCCGCTTCCGGGTCCGCCTTGGGGCGCAGGGTCCACCAGACGTTGGCCAGAACGGGAGCGTCGGTCCACGCCGCGGTCAGCCTCATCGTGTTCAGTCGCATTCTCTCGGGCACGAGCACTTGGCCAGCGCCACCCCACAGAACCTGCGCATCACGCAGAGGCCGTCCCTTTGCAGGCTTTGATCTGGCCTTCAGGTATCGGTTACTGCGGACCCGCAGGGTCATGTGCTTCGATGAATCCTGGCCCCACACCGCGGGGTAGCTTGTGCGTCCCTGCGAGAGCTCAAACCCATCGTGGATGTCTCTTCTGTCGAAGCCTAGGGATGCCAGCTTACCTAAAGAGGCGACGGGAGTATCCCAGGTGCGCGAATCTCTAGGAAGCGTCACCTTCCCCCGCAGCAAGAGAAGAAGCACCCGATTGAGACACGCCTGTGCAAACGAACACGGGAGCCCCCAGCTTCGACCCCGTACAGACCGCCACGGCACACAATACACTTCGCCACATTTCTTGGCCCCCAGGGTCAGGTCCAAAGAGCTCTCATCGAGGCTGGGGATGTCAAGATTGACAATCTGGCTTGCGACGCCGAGGGACTCGATTGCCGTGCGAGGCTGTCGCCAGAGGTTGACGAACACCGTTCCCTCATCGTGTCGCTGCTCGGCATTCGGCGACTTCCGCGCGACAACAAGGGCTTCGCTCAGTGAGGTGTTCTCAGAGAAGTTCCACCGACCGGGCTCATGGCTGACGATGACATATTCCACGAAGTAGTTACCTTCCAACAGCTCCCTCGTCTTTCCCCAAGCCACGCCGGACAGTAGAGCCTTCGGCAGGACGAGAGCCAACGAGCCAGAGTCCTTCACAAAACGATCACCGAGTGCGGCGAATACAGATCCCAGGCCAGCCGTCACGCTTGCGGAGTATTTCCCTTGTGACACGAGTGCTCGGAGGCGCCGTTGCATCGGCGCCCTGTCCTTCTCGGGAAAATTCCCGAAGAGCAGGTTGCAGCCCACGCTGCGCGTGAACGGAGGATTCATCACGCACAGGTCTAGCCTGGGGATGGATGTGGCGCCAACACCCGCAGTTCCCGAGCCCGTTATGCGTTCGGGCTCCCCAAAGAGGGTAGCGGCCGATCTCCTACGCTCGAGGAACTCGAGCGTTCCCAGCGCGTTCGTCATGCCGCCGAGGGGCATCTGGTAAAGGTGGGTCGCGTTGATGGGCGTTTCTGGAACGCGAAGGGATAGCGTGGCGGCCGTCAAGTGAAGAGCCGAGGACAAAACGTCGTATCCGTAGATTGTATGGGCAACTAGGTCTCGATGCAGATTGTCAAGGAAGGGGGTCTTCCCGCCATCCGCACACGCGCGCACGTAGTTGTCGACGATGGCATCTGCGCTGGCCATGAGCAGCGTTCCGGTCCCGCACGCCAAATCGGCAACGTGGAAGGTCTGAAGTGATTCTTCCGACGACCAGTCAACGTCATACCTGTCCGACCTGAGGGCCAGCTTCAGCAGCAAGCTAGCTGATGGTATCGCGGTATAGTAGGCACCCAGGTACTTCGCCTCCTCGAGCAGGCGGTGGTAGATGCGGCCCGCCAGATCGTGGCGCAACGCTGCCTTGCATGCCACGATGTCAAGAGCAGAGCTAGCTAGGTCCTTCAGCGCGTTGTCAACTGCTTTGTCCGCCGAGAAACAACCCAGGATCTGATACGAAATGTAGAAGATCGGATAGTAGTTGATGTCGTCCAAGATGTACTTCCAGTGCTC
>CAZNSB010000007.1:22626-25359 GCA_964575155.1 uncultured Planctomycetaceae bacterium
GTCGTGTTGGGATAGCACTTCCTGGAAGAGCAGAGCGTTCTCCAGCACCAGGGAGGCAATTCGGGCCACAGCCGCAGACTCGGACTCCGACAGCTTCCTTCTGCGGCCGTGAAGCACCCCGAGCTCGTCAGCGATTCGCGTGAGTGCAGCTGGTTGGGTGTCCGTTGCATGCATGAGCCTGTAGACACTTCTCTCAACGAGTCCAACAGCGCGTGCCAGCGTATCGTCCCGAGCCAGTTGCTCGTAGGACCTTCGAATAGCCTCCACGAGATCGTCGACCCCGCCTTGCATGAAGGCGGGCTTGGGTTTCTCCCTGCCGAATAGATGAAGCTGTGTCTCGGGGACGGTGACTTCGTTGACGACGGCGAAGGCCAAGACTGAGCGGGACATCGCGACTTCGAGAGTGGCGAACGGGGCGCGCTTCAAGCGCGCTGGGTAGACAACGGCAACACCGATTTGGGCGATGCCTTCGTCAACTCTTCGCTTGGCAGCCGAGTACGCCTTGGAGGCCGGGTTGCCGGTCCTCGCGTTGTACTCTGCCTCGATGGCCAGCCGCAGGCCGTGGTAGTCGATGAGAACGTCCGGCAGTTTCGTCTCACCACCGGCTGGATGAATGACCTGTTCTGGGGACGCGCCTAGGCCGCGCCTTGCCAGCTGCTGAGCAAGCAGCACGTTGACCACTTCTTGACGCTGTGGCATCGGCACTTCCCTCTTGGATACCGAACCGTACGGGACGGTGACTTCTGCAGCATCATGCCTCCCCGGCTCAGGAAGGTCAAGGGTGCGTGCTGCTATGCGACGAGTGATGGGCGTGCCAACAGCTCTTCGGCCCGGCCCAGCACCACATCGAGGTCTTGAAGCGACACGTCCGAGTGAAGCGTCCGGATCGTCGTGTGGTCCGCGTGGCCGTGCCGGCGCCAGAATCGCCGCGAGCCCTGGGCGACCAGCCCGCAGCCGGAGAAATACGTCAGGTCCACGTTCCGCCACAGCCAGTCCTCAACGGCCTCGCCGGTCTGGCCCGGCGGGCCTTCGGCGGACTGGTTGCCGGTCCGTTGGTACAGGCTGACGTGCCGGTGGCGGAAGTCGGCCTGGAGCATCCGCACCATGTCCACCAGCTCGGGGTGAACGTGCCGGAGCCAGCAGAGCATGTAGGCGCCGGGGTCCTGCTCAAGGATGAACCGGGCCACGTCCGGCAGCGGCGGGTCCGTGCGCTCCCAGCCCTGGCCGTCGTACTGCCGGTTGAAGTAGCACCACGACAGGTGCGGGTAACCACCCGCCGGCGGGGGCTCGGAGCTGGACCGCTCGGCGTACGGGAACGCCGCGAACGACTCCCCGTACCTGTCCACCAACGGCTTGTCGAGCTGCGCCGCGGCCTCGGGGTCCTCCTTCAGCAGCCGCCGGTAGTAACCGAGCTGGATCGACCACTCCCGGATGTCCGGGTGGTCCATCTGGTGCCGGCCGGCCAGGAAGGGCGCGCCGTTGGCCTGCAAGGTGGACTCCAGGCTGTTGTGCGAGTGCGAGCCGCCGTGCTGGAAGATCACCCAGCGGTGTTTCAGTTCCGGGGCCATCAGCTTGTCCTCTTGATCCAGACGACCACCGTCTCGGGCGGGCGGTTGTCGGTCTGGCTGTGCTCCCAGCTTCCGTCCACGAACCCCTTGATGCCGGTCTCGCTCCAGCCATAGTCACCGGCGCCCGCGACGATCCGCGGGTCATGGTCCTCGTGGTTGTTGCCCTTGGCGTTGTCTCCGTGCCACTTGAAGCCGTACGTTCCGCCGACCACGGCGTAGTCGCCGTCGGGATCGGCGTCGTGGTAGCCGACAAGCACCCGGCCCTTGTGCGAGATCGACCACCCCGGCGGGATATTGCCGGCGTCCAGGTGAATCCGAACGGTCTCGTTCACCTTCCCGTCCAGCAGCCCGGACGGGTTCACGAAGTCGCCGCCGGGCTCTCGCTGGTAGCTGACCACGTCGCCGGACTGGACGTTCGGGTCTTCCCGCCGGCCGTTGCGGGGCAGCCAGACCTTGTGCGTCACGCCGGAATCGACGCTTGTGCCGTCGCGCTTGCACGGGTTGACGTTGACGTAGCAGCCGTTCCCCGTCGCCGTGGCGTCATTCTGCCAGATCGCCGCGGCCTTGCCCCACAGGCCGGCCGGCGGCTCGATCCCGAGGCGCACCACCGCCCACTTGCTGCCCGTGCCCGATTCCTTCCAGATGATCTGTGCCCGCCCAGCATCGTACGTCCGCAGCGTCGCGGCCACGCCGGCCGCGGTGTCGGCGTACTCATGGTCCTCGGAGATCACGTTCAGGTAGGCGACGGTCACCCCGCTGACCACGGCCGGGCCGATCTCGCCGTCGGGGATGGGCGCGAGGGCGATGACGAAGTCGCCGGCCATGTTGGCCGTGGGCGTCACGCCTGACAGGACCGGCTGGTTCTTGAACCCGTCGGGATTGTCGGTGGGCGTGTAGACGACGCTCGTGATCGACAGGACCCCGAACCTGCCCAGGTCGCCGCCGCTGGCGTTCTTGACCAGCACAACGTCCTGGTCGGTCAGCGCCCGTCCGCCGGTATTGGCCAGGCCGTGCCGGAGAGATTTGACGAACTCCGCGGCATCGACGAACTCGTTCCACGCCTTGGCGGTGATTCGCAGCGGATCGCCTGGGTTGACCTTCTTCATGGCGTCACAGCAGGCTGAAGTCGCCCGACTCGTAGACCTGCTCCACGTACGCCGCCAGC
>CAZNSB010000008.1:0-11763 GCA_964575155.1 uncultured Planctomycetaceae bacterium
GGCCATGGAGGACGCCGAGCTGATTCCCGAGGCGTTCGCCGGCATCCGCCCCGGACGGCGGGTCTGGCACAGGCAGTTCGGCACGGGCAAGGTCCTCAAGGTCAGCGGCGACGGGACCCGCACCCGCGCCGTCGTCGACTTCGACCGGGCCGGAACCAGGACCCTCATCCTCGAAAGGGCACACCTCGAGCCCATGTAGCAACCGGACCGGCGAACCGATACCATCGCACGCAGCGCGGGTTGAAGCAGAGGTTTACCCGACACAGAGACCACGGCATGCGCAAACGGATCATCAAGGTCGCCGTCCTCGCGGCGATTGCCGGGGGGATCGGGGCGGTGGTGTACCTGGTGCTCACGGCCGGCCCCCCTCCCCAGTACCAGGGGCGAAACGCAAGCCAGTGGGCCGAACAACTCAAGGCCCCCGACGCCGCCTCCCGCACCGAGGCCTGCAACGCCCTGGCGGCCCTAGGCGCACCCGCCGAGGCCGCCGTCGAGGACCTGGTCGAGATGCTCAAGGAGGAGCGCGACCGGGAGGCGCGCAAGGCCGGCCTGAAGGCGCTGGGTAAGATCGGCGCGGGGGCGGTTGGGGCGATGAAGATGTGGCTGAAGTCCAACGACGCGGGCACGCGCGCGGAGGGCTGCGACGTCCTGGCGGCGATGGGTCGGGAGGCCCGCGGCGCGGCGGGGCCGCTGATGTGGGTCCTGCGAGTGGACAAGGACTGGCGGATTCGCTGCCGGGCGTCCGTGGCCCTGAGCAAGATCGGCAAGCCGGCGGTCTCGCAACTGAAGAAGGGCCTGACCGACAGGGACGAGCGGGCCCGGCAGCTCTGCGCGTGGTCGTTGGGCATGATGGGCGCCGAGGCCGCCGGCGGCGTCAAGGCCCTCCTGAAGACGTTGCAGGACGAGCACGACTACGTCCGCTACCGGGCCGTCGAGGCCCTCATGAAGCTGGGGGAGACGGCCCTGACGGAAGGGGCGGTGGACGCCCTGGCCGGGGCCCTCGAAGACGAGACGGCCAACGTCCGCAAGACGGCGTGCATGGCGCTAGGGAACTTCGGCCCGCAGGCCGCCGGCGCCATCGGCGCCCTCATCGGGCGGTTCAAGGATGAGAAGGAGTCGGTGAAGGCCGCCGCCGCCGACACCATCCAGAAGATCGGGCCGGTGGCCATCCCCGCCCTCGTGGCCGCCCTCAAACAGCCCGACGACGGCGTCCGGGCGGTCTCCGCCGGGTGCCTCGTGGCGCTGGGGAGCCCGTCGATCCCCCCGCTGGAAAAGATGCTCCGGGAGCCCCTCGGCGAGCACCGCCGCCTCGCCGCCGTGGTCCTGAAACAGTTCGGGCGCGAGGCCATCGCCTCCTTCATCCGCACGCTCGACGACGAGCGGGAGGAGGTCTGCGAGTTGTGCGCGGATTCGCTTCAGTGGTACGGCCCGGGCGCGATCGCCCCGCTGGTCGGGGCCCTGAAGGACACCAACGCACGAAGGCGCCAATGGGCCGGGAAAATCATCGAACGGATCGGCCCCAACGGCATGCGAGAGCTCGAGAAGGCCCTCGGCGACCCCGCCGTCCGCGAGCCCGTCGCCGCCCTGATCGAGAAGATCAAGGAATCCATGAAGCGCCGGTCCCCCTCCACGGCGCCCGCCGAGGAGAGCTCCGACCGCCGACGGCCGGCGGCGGGGACGGATGCGGCGCCCCCCGCGCCGATCTGAACCGAAGGTTGCCTGCCGGCGCCGACTTCGGGTAGGGTGCTGTAAACGACGGCACAAATCAGGAAGGAAGGAGGCTTCGCCATGCAAGGCTTGAAGGCCGGTCGAAGGTGGGTCGTGGCGTTGCTCATTCCGGCAGGGCTGGCCGGTCTCTGCGGCTGCGACGCCATGCAGGGCATCCTGGGCCTCAACAAGCCCAGTGCCCAGGTCACGGGCGTGAATCTCAAGGACATCGGGCTCCAGGCGGCGACGCTGCTGTTCGACGTGGAGGTGAAGAACCCGTACGCCGTCCCCCTGCCGCTGGTCAACCTGGACTACGGCCTGGCCAGCCGGGAAAAGCCCTTCCTCACCGGAAAGGCCGACCTCCAGGGCACGGTGCCCGCCCGGAGCAGCAAGACGCTCTCCCTGCCGGCCAAGATCAACTACCTGAAACTGCTGGAGGCCCTCAAGGACGTCCGCGCCGGGGCGGTGATTCCGTACCGGGCCGATCTGGGCCTGTCCGTGGACGCGCCGGGTGTCGGGCCTCTCCGGCTGCCGCTGAGAAAGGAGGGCAAGCTGCCCGTTCCCAGCGCCCCCGACGTGGAGGTGACCGAGATCAAGTGGGACAAGCTCACGCTGGACAGCGCCGCCGGGCGTGTCCGGCTGAGGATGGTCAACCGCAATCAGTTCCCCGTGGAGCTGTCCAAGCTCACCTACGCCCTGTCTCTGGGGGGCGCGGAGGTGGCCCGAAGCGCCATCGCCAGCCCGGTCGCCTTTCAGGCCGGGGGCGGGGCCGGCGCAATCGAGATCCCCATCTCGCTCTCGCCGAAGAAGCTGGGCCTGGCCGCCTTCAACATCCTCAGGGGCAGCCGGGCCGGATACCAGCTCGGGGGCACCGCCGGCGTGACGACGCCCTTCGGGCCGATGTCCCTGCCGATCAAGAAGATCGGAGACACCCTCCTCCGCCGGTAGCGCCCGAAGGCCAAGCACCCTTTCCCCCCCGACGGCATCTGCCCGCCATCGCGCTTGACGCAGCCCGCGCCGCCGGTAAGATGTCGGCACCCGGCGGGCGGGAGGGCACGATCCCGAAGGGAGCCGCCCGCCCGGGCAGGTTGGCGGCTTGGCGTACTTGGGATATATACCGACGCGGTGGCTGTTCTGCGGCATCGCGGCCGCGGCGGCGCTGGTCGTGTGGTCCGGCACCAAGCTGACCCGTTACGGCGACGCCCTGGGCGAGGAGTTCAACCTCTCCAGGACATGGGTGGGGGTGATCCTCCTGGCCATGATCACCTCCCTGCCGGAGCTGGTGGTTACCCTGTCGTCGCAGTTGGCCGTGACCCGCCCGCGGATCGCCATCGGGAACGTATGCGGGAGCAACCTGATCAACCTCTGCATCTTCGCCGTCATGGACGTGTACGAGGGCCCCGGCGCGCTGTCCCGCAGGCTCAGCCGGCGGCTCCTGAAGCCGGCCACGACCGGCCTGCTGATCATGGGCATGGCGGGGTGCGGGTTCCTGCTGCCGGCGGCCGGCCTGGGCCGGTGGGCGGACAGGTTGGCCTGGCCGGTCTCCGGCGCAATCCTCCTGCTGTGTCTGTACTCCATCTTGAAGACCGAACGCGGCGGAGAGATACCGGCCGAGGCCCCGCTGCCGACCCCGCCGGGCGCCGGGCGCCGGATCGCGGCCCGCTTCGCCGCGTGCACCGCGCTCCTCCTGGCCAGCGGGATCGGGCTGATCGTCCTCTGCGACGCGCTGGTGGAGCGCCGCCTCCAGGTCGGGGCCGTCAGCTTCGTGCTGGGAGAGAGCGTCGTCGGCTCCATCGGGGTGGCGCTGGTGACCTCGCTGCCGGAGCTGGTGGTGTGCCTGGCCGCGGTCAAGCTGGGAGCGTTCGACATGGCCCTGGGGAACATATTCGGGAGCAACATCTTCAACATGGTGCTGTTGCCGCTGGCGCACTTCGTCCGGCCGGGGCGGGCCTTCTGGTCGGAGGCGCTGCCGGCCCACGGCCTGGTGCTGGTCGGGGCAATGGCCCTGACCTGCATCATCGCCACCGGCATCCGACGCCGGTCCGAGGCCGCGGTCCTGCGCATGGGATGGGACGGCGTGCTGGTGACGATCATCGGGGCGGGCATCTTGGTGATCGTGGCGGCGATGGGAGTTACCTTCTGAGCTGCCATCACGAAGTTCCTGGACAATGGACGGCTCATCAGGCCTGGCGCCGTGCCAAGAAACAGCCGCCTTAATCCTTTGAGCCTTCCTGATTTCTCTTTCCTTGGCCTTGCGGAGCTTGCGGGCCCCTAGCGGTTTTTCTTTCCTTGCGGACCGGCACCCCGGCAGTATAATTCCTGCCGAGCGGTTTCGAGACTGTGCGGGGTGCAGGAATGCCTACCGTAACGTGGCGCGATGTTCAATATGCCAGGGAGCGGCAACTCTACGCCAAGCTGCACCCGGTGCTGGCGGACCTTCAGAAGAAGTATCGGGACTTCGCG
Source organism: uncultured Planctomycetaceae bacterium (assembly GCA_964575155.1). Taxonomy (GTDB): domain Bacteria; phylum Planctomycetota; class Phycisphaerae; order SM23-33; family SM23-33; genus CAZNSB01. The sequence continues at coordinate 4,171 of CAZNSB010000008.1, forward strand.
GCAAGGACACAGCAGCTCGAGCGGGAGTTCTTCAAGCACCTGAGCCACTCGGTCAGGATAGACACCTACGGGCCGATCTCCGCTCTCATCGAGCAGCTCAACCAACGACTCGGCACCGACCTGCAGATCAACGTGTTCCTCTTTCAGGCTCCCGTGTCCAACGCCCTGGCCGTCCCCCGGCATGCGGCGACGGGCGCGGAGGGAGAGCGGGGGTTGGTGGTGCTGGTGACTCAGCACTTCATGAACGAGCTGTCCCCCGACGAAGTGATGAGCGTCCTGGGGCATGAGCTGGGGCACCTCCTGTTTGGCCACGTGCACATCCCTGCCCGGTCGATCCTGGAGTCGAAGTTCTCGCTGGGGGACATAGGCGGATTGAAGGCCGACGTCCTAAAGTGGCTCACGTGCTGCGAAGTGTCCTGCGACATGATCGGGCTTCTCGGCTGCGACCACAGCGTGGCAGCCTTTTCACGAGCCATGCTGAAGTACACGACCGGTCTGGCCAACAGGGGTATAGTGGTTGACCGTGGCGTTGACGGCCTGGTCAAACTGCTGCTCGACCAACTCGAGGAAGTGTCAGAAGCTGCCTTGGATCCAACGCTGACCACTCACCCGCTGACGCCGTTGAGACTGAAGATCGCACGCGGGGTTGCCGGCTCGAAGCTTGTGAAGCACTTCGGCCAGGACATCCCTGCTGGCGATCTGGCCGAGTGGAAGGCGGAGTTCAACGGCCTCATCGACGCGGAGGTCGGCAGGATCTATCCGGAGATCCTCCCCCGGCGGGAAACCGGCGACACAGACGTCCGTTTCCAGTTGTGCACGGCCGTCGCCTTGGCCGACGGAAGCATCGCCCCTGAGGAGATGGAGGCCATCGCGACCATCCTGGGCCGGAGTGTTGACCCGGGCTTGCGGAAACACCTCGCCGAGACCGTCCGGCACCAGGCGGCGGACGTGGCCGTCGCACGCCTCGCGGATGAGGCGGCGCAAGTGAGCCGGCAGCGCCGGTACGGCAAGCCGCAGATCGCGGACATCCTGAGGAACGCATTGGTAGTGGCCGCTTCAGACGGTGTCACTGAGCGATGCGAACTCGAAGCGATATTCGCATACGCTCAGCACTTCGGATTCAGCAAGCAGGACATCGTCGCGCTGATGGGGCAGTTGGGACTTGTATAGGCGCCGGGCGTGGAAAGGAGAAGGGCCGATGACGACTGGATTGGACATCGACAAGTGGTTTGGTGGCGACCTCACCGCGGGAAGGAAGAGCGCTGTCCGGAACGTGATAGGCGTCATGCTCGCGGATGGAAAGATCGATCCCCGCGAGAAGGCCTTCCTCAAGGTGGTCTGCAATCGGGTGGGGATCACCAGGCAGGAACTGGCCGACCTGGTGAGGAATCCCGCCGGCATCGAGTTCGTGCGCCCGAAGGACGACCAGGAGCGCGCGATCCAGATGTGCGACATGGTCTTCATGATGCTGGCGGATGGCGAGATCGACAGGAGGGAACTGGAGTTCTGTATGGTGGCCGCGCAGCGCCTTGGCTTCCACCCGAAGGTGGTGCCGGAGCTCACCGCGAAGATCATCGCAAACATCAAGGGAGGTCGCTCGCAGCAACGCGTTACGAGTGGTGTGGCAGACTTCCTGAGAGGTTGAGGATCGCTGCCCCGCTGACCGCCGGCGAGCAGGTCTTCGCACTCGCCGAGGACGAGCCGAAGCACATCGAGGCGGTCGCGGCGAAGGATTGACCCGGCCGGGGGAGGTCCCGCCGCCAGGGCGGGCCTCACGCAACAGAAGCCACGTACGCCGCTTATGGAATCGACCCCCCGCCGGCCCCGCGGGCAGCGGGGGCAAGGAAATGTTGCCTGCGAGGGGATTGTTTTCTTGACTTCTGGGGCAATCGGAGTATAATTGTGAGGTTGTAAGGTAATGGCTGCGCGGTGCGCGGCGAGGAGTGCGCCGAAGCTCAACGGCGTGCTTGGCTCTTGCTCGTTGCTCTGTGCCTTGTGCGAACGGAGGAGATTTATGTGCCGCTCAAAATGCTGGGTGTGGGTTCCCGTCGTCGTTGCCATCTGCGCCGGCAGGGCCCTCGCGACACCGGTTGTGGACGGAACCGTCGGGTCGGGCGAATATGCCCACGCGCCGCTGGTGGATGCGGCCGAACCGACGGCGGACTTCTATAACACCGGGCTGGACATCGACGAGGTGCACGGCGAGGCGGACGCCGGCTCTCACTACTTCGCCCTGACCGTGGTGGCCCCGCCGCTGGACACCAACGGCTCGGACCTCAGCTTCGCCCGGATGACCGGCGTCGGGATGTACTTCTACGAAAACGACACCGACGTCGCCCCGAAGATCTACATGAGCCTCGCCCTCAGCGCCCTCGGCTTCCTTCCCGACCTGAGCTTCTACAGGGAGTGGAACGGCACCGGGTGGGACGAGACGGACTTTGACGAGATCACCGCCGGGGCAGGCAACGACTACGAGCTCGCCACCGGCAGCGCCATGGAGCTGCGGATGGCCAAGAGCGCCTTCAAGGTCTTCAGCGGAGCCGATTTCCCCAGCTACCTGCGGCTGCAGCTTGACGACACGGGCTTCCACCAGGACGACCAGATTGAGGGCATGGTTCCCGAGCCGGCCACGCTGGCCGTGCTGGCGCTGGGCGGGTGCCTGGCCGGGCTCGGCAGGAGAAGGCGCGCCGGCGCCGCCGCGTAGCCGGGCCGACGCCGCCGGCATGATCGATTCGACGGGCGGGCCTCGGGCCCGCCCGTTTTTCTCTGCGCCCCCGGGCGCGCCGCAGTGTATACCACCGCTGGCATGGACGACTCGGCCGCGCTGACATCACCCTCCGGCGGGCGGGGCTGGAGGCTGGCCCTGGCGGGGCTGCTGGGCGGGGCGACGGGCATTGCCTTCGCCCCGATCTTTGTCAAGCTCAGCGAAGTGGGGCCGTCGGCGACGGCCTTCTGGCGGGTGGGCATCGCCCTGCCTCTGCTCTTCTCGTGGGCGAGCCTCCGGCGCACGTCCCCCTCGCCGCCCGCCCGAAGCCGACCCCTCCGGCGGGGCTGGCTCATCCTGCCGGGGCTGCTCTTCGCCGGCGACCTCGGCGTGTGGCACTGGTCGCTGGAGTTCACCTCCGCCGCCAACGCCACGCTGCTAGCCAACTTCGCCCCCGTGTTCGTGGTCCTGGCCGGGTGGTGCTGGCTGGGGGAACGGTTCCACCCGCTCTTCTTGCTCGGGCTGGCGCTGGCCCTGGCCGGGGCGGCCACGCTCATGGCCACCAGCCTCGCCTTCAGCCGGGAGAACCTCTTCGGCGACGCCCTGGGGCTGCTCACCGCCGCGTTCTACGCCGCGTATCAGCTTTCCATAAAGCGCCTTCGCCAGCAGTACTCCACCGCGACCATCATGACGTGGACCGCCGCGACGAGCTGCATCCTGCTGGCGGGCATGGCGGTCCTGTCGCGGGAAAGGCTCATCGCCACGACCGCCGCCGGCTGGGGAGTGCTGGTCGGGCTGGCGCTGCTTTCCCACATCTGCGGACAGGGGCTGATCACCTGGGCGATGGGCCACCTGCCGGTGAGCTTCGCCTCGGTGAGCCTGCTCTGGCAGCCGGTGGCGGTGGCGGGGCTGGCCTGGGCCATCCTCCGCGAGCCGGTAGGTGGCCTCCAGGCCGCCGGGGGCGAGGACGTGGTGGCCGGCATCATCCTGGCGAGCCGGGGAAGCGTCCTCCAGAAACAGGCGGGCGTGCAGCCCGGGCCGAAGCGCCAGCCGTGAAAGGCACCATCTTCGTGGGCCGTCGAGGCCCCTACCGCCCCCGCCGCAAGACCTCAAACAGGGTCTCTTCGTCCTCCGTCGGCTTGATCCACCCGCGGAGGACGCACAGCAGGGCCGTCAGGAAGCCAATGGCGAATCCGCCCACGTGAGCCCACAGGGCCACCTGCCCGCCTCCGCCGCGGACCAGGGTGAAGACGTCCCAGACGATCCAGAAGAGGATCACCCATCCGCTGGAAATCCTGCTCACGCCGGGCCGGTACCACAGCACCCAGAAGACCGTCACGTCGTTTCGCGGAAAGAAGACCAGAAAGGCTCCCATGACCCCGTTGACCGCCCCGGAGGCGCCCATGTAAGGGAACCACTCGAACCCGTAGTGCGCCAGTCCGGCGCACAGGGCGGCCAGGAGGTACAGGCCCACGTAGCCCAGGTGCCCGAACTTGTAGTTGATCGCGTTGCCGAAGACCCACAGGAACAGCATGTTGCCCGCCAGGTGCAGCAGGCCGACATGCAGGAACGACGAGGTCAGCGCCAGCACGGGCAGCGGCAGCTTCTCGGTCGTGAGGGTCACGCTCGGCTCCAGCCCGGGGACCTCCAGGCCCAGCGGGTACTGGATTTCGACGCCGGCCAGCGCGTAGGCGAGTTCCTCGTCAGCGAAGCCGGCGATGCTGACGGCGACGATCACGGCGATCAGCGCGTAGTTCACCCAGGGCGTCCGCCAGGTGGGCACGTCGACTTTCAGCGGTATGAACATGTCCCGACTCCTCGGGGGAATCAGGTTCCGTTATTCCAGCGGGTACAGGACCATTCCGGTGGCGACCTTGGGATAGAAGTAGGTGCTCTTGTGGGGCATGACCTCCCCGGCCAGGGCGAGCTCGCGGACGGCGCCGAGCGGGGTGGCCTGGTGGAAGACGACCAGGTCGGCCTCGCCGGCGCGGGCGGCGGCGAGGGCGGCCCGCCCGTCGGCCACGTAGTCGATGCGCATCCGCTCGGTCTTGCTCTCGGCGAGGTAGCGATCGATCAGCAGCCGGTGGAGGACGGCCACGTCCAGCCGCCGCCACGCCGGGACGCGGTCGGCGGCGACGCGGTCCATCACGGACTCGTCCCTCAGCCGGCCGATCACCGCCTCTTCCCCGGCGGCAAAGGCCATGGCACGGGTGCCGAAGCCGCGCAGAAAGCCGTCGGCGTCCGCCACGTCATCGCCGCCCAGGCGGACCGGCCGGTAGTCCATCACCTCCGCGGTGGCGGCCGCGAAACGCTCCAGCCGGAAGTCCTTCAGCCCGCCGATGACCCGATGCGCCGGCAGGACGATCAGGCCCGGATCGTTCATGGCCACCAACACGGACATGACGTAGTTGGCGGGGTGGTCCTCGCCGACCTGCCCCAGGCCGGCGCGGTACTCCAGCGCCGTGGTGTAGCGGTGATGCCCGTCGGCGATGAAGAGGTCCTTCGCCGCCAATGCCCGGGCGACGTGGCGGACGGCCGGCTGGTCGGAGACGGCCCAGAGCTTCTCCTCGACGCCGCGGAGCACCCCGGCCGCGGCCGGCTGCTCGCCGGCGGCGGCAAACAGCGCCTCCGTCGCCCCGGCGTCGTCCTCGTAGAAGCCGAAGATCGGCGAGAGCTGCATGCCCGTGGCCCGGGCGAGCTTGAGCCGGTCCGCCCGCGGGCCGGCGAACGTCTTCTCGTGCGGCCAGACGCCCTCGCCGAACGGCGCCAGCCGGACCGCCGCCAAGAGCGCCCGGCGGGTGTACTCTCGTCCGGCCCAGGTGTATCGCTGCTGGTAGGCGTAGAGGCCGGGGGCGTCGTCGGGGCGCAGCAGTCGGGTCTGCTGCCAGCGCCGGAGGGTCTGGGCGGCCTGGCGGTAGTCGGTGTCGGGCGCGGGCTCGCCCGGGGGCCAGTGCGGGAGGTCCACGGCGACGATGTTCCGCCCGTCGCGCCGGAGCAGCGCATCCTTGTCCGCCTGGGAGAGGACGTCATACGGCGGGCAGATCAGGCTGCTGACGTCGCCGTCGGGCGTGGCGTATCGCCATCCCTGAAAGGGCTTGATCTCCATGGGCAATGCTCACTTCAGAACAAGTTCGAGGATGGTAGAGTAGCGGACTTGCCGGCCGGAGTACATCTCCGAGGGATTTTCCTGCCTTGAGACCGTGGAAGGGCGATTTGCGGTTCAGCGAGGTTTGCGGATCACTTCCGCAGGGCCTCCTCCAAAGCCAGGACGGCGTAGCAGGTGGCCAGGTTGGGGTTGCCCTCCATCCACCGCTTTTCTTCGGCGTTGACCCAGGAGCCGTCGTCGGCCTGCTTCTCGCCCAGCACCTCGATCAGCTCGTGGCGCCAGTTGTGCTTCACCCCGCGGGTGTCGTCGATGACGTCCCGCCCCCAGGCGCGGAGGGCCTTGGCGAAGACGTGGTAGTAGTAGAACAGCCCCTGCCTGGACTGGCCCTCGGGCATGTTGGGGTTGGAGTCCAGGCGCCAGTACTTTCGGATCCACTGGTAAGCGGCCTGGACGCGCGGGTCGTTCTTGGCCACGTTGGCGTACAGCATGCTCTTGAACCCCGTGTAGGTCATCGAGCCGTAGCTCCGCAGCCCGCGGCGGGTCTCGCCGGCCTTGGACTCGCCCACGAACCGCTCCCCCTCCTTCCGAAGGGCGTAGATGAACCCCCCGTCGCCGGCGCCGCGGAAGACCAGGGCCTCTCCCTCGGCGCCCTCGGGGCGGTTGTGGAGGCGCTTGACGAAGGCCAGGGCCCGCTGCATGGCCTCGTCGTCGCCGGATACGCCGGCCTGGTGGAGGGCCTCCACCGTGAAGCCCGTGCTGCTCAGGTCCGGCCGCCCGTGCTTGCCGTAGCCGAACCCGCCGACGTGCGGATGCTTCTCGGTGATGACCTCCCCGGAGGGGGTCTTCGACCCGGGGACGACCTGGAGCCCGCGGAGGAACCGCACCGCCCCTTGCAGGGCGTCCTTCTGCCGCGGGTCGCGCGCCGCCGCCAGCGCCATCACCGCCACGGAGGTGACGTAGTTGGAGCTGCCCTCCTTGGGATCGTAGAAGCCGCCGTCGGGCTGGCGGAACCTCATCAGGACCTGGAAGGCCTTGACCACGGCGGGCGAATCGTTGCCGTAGTCGGGGTGCTGGAGCAGGGCCTTGACCGCCATGGCGGTCAGGGCCGGGTGGCTCTTGCCGGGCACGAAGCCCCAACCCCCGTCGGGGTTTCGGCCGGCCAGCAGCCAGGTGATTCCCCGGTTGATCTGAGCCTGTGCCCTGGCGAGGTGCCCGGCGTCGATGGCCTCGGTCTCGGGCGGCGGCAGCGTCCTCGGCGCGTCCGCCGGTGCCGTTCGAGCGCCCGGCGCGGCGGCGGAATCCGCCGGCCGGGTCGCCGGCTCCTCCCCGCCGCAGCCGGAAAGGACCGCCGCCATGGCTGCCACCCCGCCCAGTAAGCCGCAAAGAGTCGCTCTCATCGCCCGCTCCTTCCGTGCGTACACTTTCCCGGAACTATTGATGCAACTGGCATGCCACTTCATGACAGGGGCGTTCTCACCGGTTTTTCGGCGCCGGCGGGCCGACACAGCGGCCGCGGCGTGCCCACCGCGGACAGCACCTGTTCGTTCCCCGCTCAGCGCTGGCGGGAGAGGACAAAGAACGTCAGCGCGGCCAACTGGAGCACGGCCGCCGCCAGCATGGCAATGTGGACGACGACGAGGGAGTTGTAGGCCTCGGCCGGCGCCGCATCGCCGGTGGCGCCGGGGATGTGGATCGCCCCCCACAGCAGGGCGACGACGGCGAGGATCTGAAAGACCGCCGCCACCAGGCGGGTCGTGGAGAACTCCGCCTCGGCGCGGGCGGC
>CAZNSB010000008.1:11773-15893 GCA_964575155.1 uncultured Planctomycetaceae bacterium
GCGGCGATCTGGCGCAGGTGCCGCAGGATCTCCCGGAGCAATTGCGTCTCGCTCATCTGCCCCAGCCCGCCCGGCGCCCCGCCGGCGCCCGCCGACACCGGGGGCACGGGGCCGGCCGATTCCCCGGCGGCCGAGGTCGCCCCCTCCCCGCTCTCCTTCAGGATCACCCGGGCGGCGTCAACGACGTTGCGGACGGTGCAATCGGCCTGGGAGTCCTCGTCCTCCTTGGCGTCCTCCTCGGCCTTGATGCGGACGCGGATGGTTCGGCACCCGGCCCGCTGGCCGGCCTCGATGTCGCGCGGGGAGTCGCCGATCATCCAACTGTTGACCAGGTCGAGGTTGAGTTCGGCGGCGGCCCGCAGGAGCATGCCGGGGTTGGGCTTGCGGTCCTCGGAGTCGCGGGCGTAGGCCTCCACGGTCGCCTCGGGGTGATAGGGGCAGTAGTAGATCCCGTCGAGCTGCACGCCGCGCTGGCCCAGTTGCCGGCGGAGCTCGGCGTGGATCCGCTCCAGCCCCTCCTCGCTGAGCAGCCCGCGGGCGATGGCCGACTGGTTGCTCACGACCACCAGCCTGTACCCCGCCTTGGCCAGGCTGCTCAGGGCCAGGTCCACCCCGGGAAGCAGCTTGACGGCCTCCGGGTCGGTCAGGTAGCCGGGGTCTTCCATGATCGTGTTGTCCCGGTCGAGAAAGACGCATCTCTCACTCATGGTCGTTCCCTCTTTCCTTGCCAGCGCAGCCGGCGGCGAAGTGGGCCTCCACCAGCTCGCAGACAATATGATAGGCAAGTTGGTGCAGTTGCTGCACGAGATCGGTCCGATCGGCCGGGGCGCGGAAACACACGTCGGCCGCTTCGCCCAGCGCGCCCCCGCCGGCGCCGGTCATGGCCACGACCTTCATGCCGCGGCCCCGCGCCGAACCGGCCGCCGCCACGACGTTGGGGCTGTCGCCCGAGGTGGAAAGCGCCCAAAGGACGTCCCCGCGGCGCCCCATCGCCTCCACCTGCCGGCTGAAGACGCGCTCGAAGCCCAGGTCGTTCCCGACCGCCGTCAGCACCGAAGTGTCCGTCGTCAGGGCCGCGCACCCAAGCGCCGCCCGGTCGCGCCGGAACCGCCCTGCCAGCTCTCCGGCGATGTGCTGGGCGTCGGCCGCCGACCCGCCGTTGCCGCAGACGTAGACGCACCGGCCGGCCTGGAGGGCCTCGATCAGCAGGCCGGCGATCCGCCGGAGCGTGTCCCGCGCGGACTCGTCCATCCGGCCAGCGGCCGCGACCAGCTCCTCGATCATCTCCCTGATCTTCGCGTCGGCGTCTGCCACCGCGATCCTCCTCGATACCGCCGCCGGGTCAGCTCCCGCGGTGGTTCTCCAGGATCCGGCGGATGATCTCCGTGGTGCTGAGCCCCTCAAAGAGGTCCAGCTTCACGACCTTTCCGCCGTAGGCCTCGACGAGTCCCTGCCCGACGATGGCGCCGGTGCTGCCGCCCTTGGCCAAGACGTCGGGCCTGAGCAGCTCCAGCAGGGGCTCGGGCGTGTCCTCTTCGAAGATGGTCACATAATCGACGTGCTCGAGCGCGGCGAGCATTTCGGCCCGCTCGTCGTGCCCGATGACGGGCCGGCCGGGGCCTTTCAGCCGCCGGGCGCTCTCGTCGGAATTGACGGCGACGATCAGGCACGAGCCGAGCCCGCGGGCCTGCTGGAGGTACCGCACGTGCCCCATGTGGAGCAGGTCGAAACAGCCGTTGGTGAAGACGACGGTCTCGCCGCCGGCCCGGCGGCGGGCGACCTCCTCCGCCAGCCGATCGCGCCCGACGACCTTCCCGCTCCGCAGGCCCAGCATCCTCCGCAGCTCCTCCAGGAGCGCCTCGCGGCGGATGGGCACGACCCCGAACCGCTCGACCTCCAGCCCGCCGGCGACGTTGGCCAGGGCGGCGGCGTCGGCGAGGTCGGCCCCGCCGGCGAGGGCCACCGCCAGCATGGCCAGCACGGCGTCGCCGGCGCCGGCCACGTCGTACACCGTCTTCGGGCGGGTGGGAATCCGCGCCGCCTGCCCGTCCCGCCGCGCCAGGTAGGCGCCTTCCCTGTCGAGGGTGATGAGGACGGCGTCGGCGTCGGCGGCCGCCGCCAGAACCCGCGCGCAGCGGGCCAGGGACGCCTCGTCGGTGATCCGCACGCCCGAGGCCAGCTCCGCCTCGAAGCGGTTGGGGGTGATCAGGTCCGCCCCGCGATACCGGCGGTAGTCGCCGATCCTCGCGGGGTCGGCCACCACCGGCACGCCCGCCGAACGCGCGTCGGCGATCAGTTGCGGCGTGTTGGCCTCGGTGAAAACGCCCTTGTCGTAGTCCTGAAGGGCCACCGCCCGGCAGTCGGGAAGCACCGACCGCAGCGACGCCCGGAGGGTGGCCAAGGCCTCCCTGGGCATCGGCTCGGCGGCCTCAGCGTCCATGCGAAGCATCTGCTGACGATGGCGGTGCTGGGCCAGGCCCACCAGCCGCTGCTTCACCGTCGTCGCCCTGCCCCGCAGCCGGAGCACCCCCGCCGTCCCCGCCCCCGCCAGGGCGGGCAGGGCCAGCAGCTCCTCGCCGGCGGCGTCCTGCCCGATCACGCCGATGCAATGGACTTGACCGCCCAGGGCGAGGATGTTGGCCGCAACGCTGCCCGCGCCGCCGGGGCGGCTTTCCGTCTTCCGGACACGGAGCACCGGCACCGGCGCCTCGGGGCTGACCCGCTCGGCGTCGCCGTACACGTACCGGTCCAGCATGTAGTCCCCGACCAGGGCCACCTTCCCCACCGCCAGCGGCTCCATGATCTCGATCAAATGCCGCATGGCGGGATTCTATACCCGCCGACCCTCTCCTGCAACGGGGTGCGCCCGTCAGGCGAAGGCGGGGCCCGCCCCATGCGGACAGAAACCCCGACCCCCCCGCTCCCGCGGGGGGCTATCGGACAATGCCCGCAGGCGCTGACTGCCCCATCGCGACCACGGGCGAAGGGACCATGACACCGCGCGGAAAGACGGCAGCGGCCTCCGGAAGGAGCCGGTCACGGCCCCCTCAACGCGCTATCGCTTTTCGGATCTTCTCAACCAGCACCTCCTCGCCGGCCGCCAGGCCGATCTCGACCTGGATCGTCCACAGCGGCGCGGGCAGGGCGGAAGGATCGGTGATCTTGACGCGGTCCTTGGCGGAGGTCACCAGCAGCTCGGCGCTGGCGTCGGCGGCGGCGCGGGCGACGCGCTCGAGGGCGGCGGCGTCGTAGTCCACGTGGTCGTTGAAGGCGACCCTGGCCACCACGTCGGCGCCGGCGGCGGCGACCGAGGCGAAGAAGGCCTCGGGGTTTCCCAGCCCGCAGAACGCGCAGGCCTTCCTCCCTTGCAGCGCGCTGACGGGGAGGTGGCGTCCGGCGCGGACGATGACGGCGACGGGGACGTGCCCGGCCCGGTGGAGGGAGGCCTTCGGCGCCAGCTCGGCGAGCCTCCGGCAGAGCGCCTCGAGCTCGGCCGGCGGCGCCAGGTCCGACCGCGTCACCACGACGGCGTCGGCGTCGCGGAGGGCCGACAGGGGCTCGCGGAGCAGGCCCCGGGGCAGCACGTGCCCGTGCCCGAAGGGGCAGGTGGCGTCGATCAGCACGATGTCCAGGTCGCGCCGCAGGCGGAGGTGCTGAAATCCGTCGTCCAGCACGAGCACGTCGGCGCCGGCAGCGGCGGCGGCCTGGGCGGCGGCGGCGCGGTTCGGATCGACCACCACCGGCACGCCGGTGCGCCGCCAGAGCATCTCGGCCTCGTCCGACTTCCCGGCCTTGGCCTTGTACCCGCGCGTCAGGATGGCCGGGCTGCGTCCGGCCTTCTTCAGGCGGCCAACGACCCACGCGACCATCGGCGTCTTGCCCGTGCCCCCGGTGGTGAGGTTCCCCACCGAGACGACCGGCACGGGCGCCCTGCGCCCGGAGAGCACCCCCACCCGGTGCAGCCGGCGCCGCCGCCGGACCACCGCCCCGTACACCTTCGATGCCGGCCAGGTCAACGCCCGCACCCCGGCCGCCGCCGCACCGCCCCGCCGCCCGCTCAGGATCTCCCGCAAGGCCTGCTCGTCCATGGCGTTGCCCGACATGGTACCGGCATCGCTGC
>CAZNSB010000008.1:15903-20263 GCA_964575155.1 uncultured Planctomycetaceae bacterium
CCGATATACTCCCTCAGCGGCGGGGGAAGGAACGAGAGTTGACTTGCCGCCCCCGGCGGGCGTATCATGCGCGGCGACGCCATGAAGGAATCGGCCTCACATATTGATCCCTCCCGAGAAACCGATGCATCGGCGGCACGCGCCGCCGGCGGGGCGCAGGCGGCGTCGCCGACGAGGCGTGGGAGGCTTGACCGGCTTCGGGGGTTGGCGGTGGGGGCCGGGGCGTGGACGGCGCTGGCGTTGGCGGCGGCGCTGACGCCCGACCCCACCGGCGCGGGCACCCACGAACAACTGGGGCTGCCGCCGTGCGCGTTCCTGGCGAGGACGGGCTGGCCCTGCCCCACCTGCGGGCTGACCACCTCGGTGGCGGCGGCGACCCGCGGGCACGTGGTGCTTGCCTTCCAGGCCCACCCCTTCGGGCTGCTGCTGGTGGCGGCGATGGCGGCGCTGGGCGCCGCCGGAACGATCGAGGCCCTCACCGGGCGAAAGGCTTTGGGTCGGCTCCGCCCGGGCCTGTGGTGGGCCTGGGCGGCGGTGATCGCGCTGCCGGCCGGTTGGGTGCTGAAGATCCTGATGGGCCTGGCCGCCGGAACGCTGCCAATGCGGTAGACGTCTGCTCGCGCAAGGAGCTGCCTGCCATGCGGTACTGCCTGACCATTGCCCTGGCGACGCTGGTGCCGGCGGCCGGCGGGTGCAACTGGCTGGCCTGGTGGGGCTACGTCCTGAACCCCAAGCCGCCCATGAAGTCCGTCCAGCCGGAGTTCCGCGGGCTTTCCGGAAAGCAACTTGCCATCGTCGTCTACGCCGGCCCGGAGATCCAGTTGGACTTCGAGACCATCCAACTGGAGCTTTCCGACGCGATCTCCGCGAAGATGAACAAGCACATCAAGGACATCGAGCTGGTGGACCCGCGGCAGGTGATCCGGTACCAGGACGAGGACCCGCGCTGGAACGCCATCCCCCCCGAGAAGCTGTGCACGGTGTTCGGGTGCGACTACGTGCTTCTGGTCTCGCTGATCGAGTTCTCCACGCGCGAGCCGGGGAGCGTTCACCTTGCCCGAGGTCGGCTGACGGCGGAGGCGAAGCTGTACCGCTCCCCGGCCGGGGGCAGGGGCGGGTGCGTGTGGCGGGCCAGGAGGCCGTTCCGGGTGGTCCATCCCGCCGAGAGCCCCATGGGCATCCCGACCCAGAGCGACTGGGACATTCGGATCAAGACCGAGCAGATCTTCGCAGAGGCCCTGACCAAGAAGTTCTACAAGCACAAGGTGCCGATAGAGCCATGATGGCGAGAGGACCCACGGCGTTGTTGCTGGGCGTGGCGTTGGCGTCGGCGGCGTGCTGCGGGGGGTGCCAGGTGTTCGCCGCCGCGACGGCCATGATGTTCCCGGAAGAGCGGATGCCGGCGGAGTACAAGCTGCCCAACCGGAAGACCTCGAAGGTGCTGGTCTTCGCCGACGACATGTTCAACCCGCTGAGCTACCCGCCCGCCAAGGGCGCCCTGACCGAAAAGGTCAACCAGATGATCCTCGAGAAGAAGCTGGCCGCGGAGGTGGTCCCGTACGACCGGCTGAGAGACCTCCAGGCCGCCGAGCCCGACTTCAACCGCCTCAGCGTCAGCACCGTCGGGCGAAAGCTCGGCGCCGACCTGGTCATCTACGTGCTGCTCAACCCGTTGAGCCTGAGGGACTCCCCCGCCGACACGCTGTGGCGCGGGCGCTTCTCCGGGAGGGTCCGCGTCGTGGACGTCCACCGGGGCCGGCGCATCTGGCCCGAGCAGTCCGCCGGGCGGGAGGTCAGGGTCGTCGAGCCGCAGACCGAAAACCCCTCCCCCACCTACAGCAGGCAGCTCGCCCTCAAGCTCGGCGATCACCTCGGCAAGGAGATCGCCCAACTCTTCCACGTCCATTACGTGGACCGCGCCCGCCCGCCGCAAGGACGACTGGACCTGGCCGAGTGAGCGTCGGGGAGGGAAAGCCCGACACCCCGAACCACCTCGAAGGTTCATACACGGTGTCCCCGTCGTGCGGCGCCAGTAAAGGCTCATGTCGCCCGGGGGGGCGCGAACCCCCGGCTGGGGGCGAAGGACCGGCCGCCCGACGGCGCCGGCGTGCCCCGGCCGGCGGAGGGGGCACTGGAAAGGCGAATTCGATGCGGCGCGCTGCCATGATCGCGGTCCTCACGCTGAGCTGGACGCTTGCGCCGGCGGCCGGAGCCGAGGCCGGCGGTGAGCTGATCCTCGATGAAAGCGCCTACTGCCGGGCGTACGTGCAGTTCGGGATGGACCGGCTCTCGCCGGCGGGCATCCGCAGCGACGGCGAAAAGGTCATGGGCAAATCGTGGGTGGGGCGAATGAAGAGCGGCGTGAAGCGCCGGCTGGGCGAGAAGTTCGACCCCGCCCGCTGGACCGAGCAGGTGTACTGCTCCTTCCAGTGGCTCCAGTACGGCGGCAGCCGAGACAGGGCCAACCCGTACGCCTACACCGCCCCGCCCCCGGCCGGCTGGATGCGCCCGGAGTTCGACGACACCATCTGGCTGCACCAGCGCCGGCCGTTCATGGTGACCCGGACCCACGGGTGGTTCCGCCGGGCGGGCTACTTCCGGTTCCGCTTCTCGGTGCCCGACCCGAGCCGGGCAGCCAAGCTCGCCCTCACCGTGGCCTACCGCGGCGGGGCGCGGGTGTTCCTCAACGGCACGGAGATCGCCCGGGGGCACCTGCTCACCGGCGGCGGGCGGGCGGGTGCGGGCAAGGGCGAGGTCGGCCCGGAGACCCGCGGGGCAGACTACCCCCTCCCCGCGTACGTCAAGCTCAAGGCCGACGGGACGGTGCACTCCTACCAGGACCACCGCGGGCGGGGGAGCGAGGTCGTCCACCTGGGCGAGCTGCCGGCGAGGTGGGAAGACGCGCCGGCGGTCCGCGACGGCAAGCGCAAGGTGATCCCCGGCGTGCGGCGGGTCTGCGGCCGGAGCATCGACCGGAAGACCTTCGAGCGGGTCCGGAAGCTTCGCCATCGCCTCATCGGCCCGCTGACGATCCCAGCGGGGCTGGTCCGCAGGGGCGTCAACGTCCTGGCCATCGAGGTCCGCGCCAGCGACGTGCACCCGGTCAGCCTGCTCGGGCGGAAGAACTGGAAGACGCCGTACTACGGCAACGTCGCCTGGTCGCACGGGCAGATCACCACCCTCCAGCTCCGCGCCCTCGGCGCCGGCGTGCCCTGCGCCATGAAACGACCCCCCGGCCTCCGCGCCTGGGCCGAGGACATGCACCGCCACATCGTCTCCCCGGAGTTCATGCAGGCGGAGACCCCCACGGCGCCGCTGCGCTTCGTCGGGGCGTGCAACGGGTGCTTCTCGGGGCAGGTCGTCCTCAGCACGGACCGGCAGGCGGGCGGCGAGCTCAGCGCCCTGAAGGTCACCTGCGGCAAGCTGACCTCCGGCGACGGCGCGGTCATCCCCGCCGCCGCGCTCCGCATCTTCTCGATGACGCCCCACCCGCTGAGCGAGTGGCACACCCTCGGCTGGGGCCGCGGCGGGATGCCCCACTGCCGCAACCCCCTCGCCGGGCCCGCGGGGATGGCCCTTCTCCGGCACGGCCCGCCCGGGGTCGAGGCCCTGCCCAGAGAGGAACGCATCGAGGCGCTCAAGACCATCGACTTCTTCGACCACATCGGCCCGGAGCTGCGACCGGCCGGGAGCCTGCATCCGCCCGTCCCCCCCGGCTCCTGCCGACCGCTCTGGGTCACCCTCCGGGTGCCCCCCGACGCCAAGGCCGGAAAGTACACCGGCGCACTCCGCATCCAGGCCCCCGGCCAGCGCCCCGTCACCGTGCCGGTGGAGGCCGAGGTCCATGGATGGCGGGTGCCGCACCCGCAGGACTTTCAGGCGAACGCGGCCGTGGAGCAGTCGCCCTACGGCGTGGCCTACCACTACAAGGTCGCGCCCTTCTCCGAAGAGCACTTCAAGCTGATGGAGCCCAGCTTCCGGCACCTGGCGCGGATCGGGAACGACTGGCTCAACATCCCCGTCATCCGCTACACCGAGTTCGGCAACCTCACCGACTCCATGGTCCCGTGGGTCCGGCGGAAGAGCGGTCGGCTGGAGTTCGACTTCACCCGGCTGGACCGCTACCTCGACCTGGCCGTCAGGCACCTGGGCCAACCCAGGGTGATCAACTTCATCGTAATGCACGGCACGGCGGGCGACGAGGCGGACGTGGAGGTCCTCGATGAGGCCACCGGGCGGGTCGGCACGCTCCGGCTGGGCAGCCGGCGGGCGGGCTACGAGGCGAACTGGAAGGCCTTCGCCTCGGCGCTGCACGCCCACATGCGATCGAGGGGCCTGGAGAAGTCCATGCACTGGGGCT
>CAZNSB010000008.1:20273-25335 GCA_964575155.1 uncultured Planctomycetaceae bacterium
AGACCAGGCCAAACCGCCCCAGATGTGTTACACGGACCCGGAGCTGGTCCGGCTGCTGGCGGGGGTGGCGCCGGGGGTGTGGTGGACGGCGGGGGCCCACCGCGGGAAGGAGCACTTCTGGGTGCGGGCGTTCTCGAAGCTGCTGCCGTTCCAACTGACCGCCCACAGCCAGATGGGCTGGCGGAACCCGGAGTACCAGGTCCTCCTGCCCCGCGGCGGGGGCAGCCTGATCGCCGCGCCGGGTGTGGCCTTTCCCTTCAACTTCCGCCTGTGCGTCGACCGCGCCCTCGTCGTCGGTATGAACGGCGTCGGGCGGATGGGCGCGGACTACTGGGACGACACCTACATCAAGGGCATGCGGAAGGAAGGCTTCCTCCGGGCGGGCATGCCCAACCACTTCATGCTCTGGCCGGGGCCGCGCGGGGCCGAGCCCTCCGTGCGATTCATGGCCCTGCGGGAGGGCTACCAGGAGACCGAGGCCCGGATCTTCCTCGAGCAGGCGCTCTGCCGGGAGGCCCTGCCGGCGGAGCTGGCCCGGAAGGTCAAGGACGTCCTCTTCGAGCACCACCGCGGGACGCTGTTCATCCCCTCCATGGGCTCCTCCCCCCGGCACGCCGAGCTCTGCCGCGACTGGCAGGAGCGGTCGCGCCGGCTGTTCGGCGCGGCGGCCGAGGCCGCCGAGGTCGTAGGCCTAGACCCCGACACCTACCGCAGCCACTGGGACAGCCGCAAGAAAAAGTCCGTCCTCACCTGCCGGATCGCCGCCGAGGTCCCCGCCCGCGGGAAGGTCATCGCGCCCCTGAAGCTGCGCAACTGGACGGCGGGCCCGCGGTCTTGGAAGCTCGCCGCCGACCGGGCGTGGGTCGTCCCGGCCAGGAACGCCGCCAAATCCATCGGGCACGAGACCGTGCCGATCACCCTGGACGCCGCCGCCCTGCCCCCGGGCGAGACCGCCACCGCCACGCTGCGGGTCGTCGACGTGACCGCCGGGCGGACGCACACCGTCCAGGTCGCCGCCGCCGTCAGCAAGGTCTTCGCCTACGCCTCCCCCGCCGACACGCTGCCGCGAGAGCAGATGGCCTTCATCCCCGACGACGGCAAGGAGGCCGTGCACTGCACCACGGGAAGGCAAACGACCCACGCCGTCTCCTTCTTCAACGAGGCCGCCGGCGAGGTCACCTGGAAGGCCTCGGCGTCGCTGCCGTGGGTGTCGGTGGTTCCGGCGGGGGGCAAGGCGGCCCGCGGCGAGCGTGTGACGGTGGCGTTGGTGGCGCGTCCGGGGGCGGGCGACGGGGGCGTCCACGAGGCGGTGCTGAGGATCGCCGAGGCGAACCCTCCGGCGGGGGGCGTCCGGCCGGCCGCCGAAGACGTCCCACTGGCCGTCTACGCCCTGGGTGCCTACCGCAAGCCGACCCTCCCGAAGGGCGAGGCGGTGCTGATGGACGCGGCGCTGTACAAGGAGATGATGGGGTCCCAGCGGGCGTGGCGCCCGAGGTGGTGCGGGCACGCCCTCGGCGGGTTCTCCATGGCCCCGCCGGGGAGGGTCGAGCGGGGCGAGAAGGTGCAGAACCTCTTCACCCTGACGGCGCCGTACGAGGCGGTCTTCTCGCTGGCCGGAAAGGACTTCCGGGCCATGTCGGCCAAGGTGGACCTGCCGGACCCGGCAAAGTACAAGGGCTACAAGTACTGGTTCGCCGGCGGGCGATCGCCCCCGCCGGAGTGGGTCCGCGTGCGGTTCGAGGTGTACGTGGACTCGCGCCTCCGCGCCGCCAGCGGTTGGCTGAGCGTCCGGGACGCCATCCAGACGCTCGTCGTGGACGGCCTGAAGGGCGCCAAGCGGATGCGGTGGGTCGCGCGTTTCGAGAAGTACCCCGCCGCCGCCGTCACCGCCGCGTGGTGGGACGTGCGCTTCTACAAATAGCCCGGCGAGCGAGGAAAGGGGCAACGCATGTGGTGGAGAACGAGCATCGCCGCGGGCCTGGCCCTGTGTCTGGCCGCGACGGCGGCGCCCGGCGAGGGCCCCGAGGGCGCCCTCGTCCTCGATGAGAGCGCCTATGCCCGGGTGTACTACGAGTTCGGGCTGGACCGGCTCGACGTTCCAACGCTGAAGAACCGGGGCAAGGAGATCCTGGGCGAGAAGGGACTCGCCGCCCTCGGCCGGATGGTGAAGCGATTCCTCAAGGAGGAGAAGGTCGATTGGGGGAAGACCGACTGGCGCGATCGCGCCGTGATCAGCTTCTACATGAACAACTCCACCGGCGCCGGCGTGGACCGCTATCGGGGCCGCTACATCGTCACCCCGCCCCCCCCGCCGGGATGGGCCGGGCCGGACTTCGACGATTCGATCTGGCCCCGGCTGCGGCGGCCGCTGCTGGTGGGCCAGAAGGGGCCCTCCGGGTGGACCGACGCGTCCTACCTGGGCGTCCATCGCATCTGCTACCGCACCCGGTTCGAGGTCCCCGATCCCGCCGGGGCGGGCGAGCTGACGCTGCGGCTGGTGTATCGCGGCGGGGTGAGGGTCTTCCTCAACGGCAAGGAGATCGCCCGCGGGCACCTGCCCGTCGGGGACGTCGGCCCGCAGACCCCCGCCGAGGGCTACCCCCTCGACGCCTACGCCAAGCCCCACGGCGAGATTCTTCCCATCGAGAGGGCCTGGGACGAGCACACCCGGAAGCGCGGCAAGAGGAAGGTATACAAGTACAAGTTCGTCCCGGAGCTTCCCGCCCGGTTCGAGGAGGGCCGGCAACTCAAGGGCAAGTCCGTCGGCCGGCCCGAGATCGCCGGATACGTCCCCGACCTGCGGTCCTATGGCGGGCGGGCACGAGCCCTCATGACGGCCGCGTGCTGGGACCGCTTCGTCAAGGTCCGCGACCGCGTGCTGGAGGTGAAGCTCCCGCCTAAGGCCCTGGTCAAGGGCGCCAACCTGCTCGCCCTGGAGGTCGTCGCCGCCCCCCTGCACCCGGCGGTGATGGTGGACTGGATGCGCGGGCTGCGGGGCAACTTCGGCTGGCGGCACGCGTACATCAAGCGGCTGCGCGTCCTCGGGCAACGCGGGAAGGTCACCAGTTCGCTGGACAGGCCCAACGGGCTCCAGGTCTGGGCCGAGGACGTACATCACCGCGTCTATTCCTCGGAGTTCCTCGGGCGGGGCTCGGCCGCCGGGGCGGTCAGGATCGTCGGCGTCCGGAACGCGACCTTCTCCGGGCAGATCGTGGTCGGCACCGACCGGCCGATCACCAACCTGAAGGTCACGCCCGGACCCCTGCGGCAGGAGGACGGACGGGCGGTGCTGCCCGCCTCGGCGGTCCGGGTGAGCTACCTGGCGGGGCATCTGGTGGGCGAGCTGATCGGGCTGGACTCGACGCGGACGGCGACGCGGACCCGGCCGCTGTCGCAGTGGGAGCGGATGGCGATGGTGGGTTACGCCCCGGCCTCGGCGAGGCACCTGCCGCTGAAAGACCGGCTGGCGGCGCTGGATGGGCTGGCGTTCTTCGATCACATCACGGCCAGCCCGCCGGCGCGGGTCCCCGCGGGCACCTGCCAGCCGGTGTGGCTGTCGCTGGCGGTTCCGGCGGACGCGGCCCCGGGGAAGTACCGTGGTGCGGTGACCGTCCGGGCCGACCGGCCGGCGGAGCAGGCCGGCGCCGCCCGGGCCGCCATCGGCGTTGAACTGGAGGTGATCGACTGGTGCCCGCCGGGCCCGCGGCACCTCCAGACGGTCTCCTGCCTGGAACAGTCGCCCTACGGCGTGGCCAAGCGATACCGGGTGGGGGCCTCCAAGGCCGGAGAAACGGCCTTGGAGCCTGTGCCGCCTTGGTCGCAGCGGCACTGGGAGCTGCTCGAGGCCAGCCTGAAGCTGCTGGGACGGGCCGGGAACGACTGGTGGTTCGTCCCCTGCCTGAACTACACCGAGCTGGGCAACCGCGAGGACACCCCGATCCGGTGGGTCCGGCGGCGGGACGGGTCCATCGCGTTCGACTACACCCGCCTGGACCGGTACCTGGACCTGATCGTCAGGCACTGCGGCCGGCCGAAGGTCATCAGCTTCCTGGTGATGCACGGGAACCCGGCCAACCCGCCGGAGGTGACCGTCTGCGACGAGAAGACCGGCAGGCCCGAGCCGATGAAGATGGGCTACCGGGACCTCCCCTACGAGACGTACCGCGCCCGCTGGGCGGCCTTCGCCACGGCCCTGAACGCCCACATGAAGCGGAAGGGCCTGAAGCAGGCCATGTACTGGGGCTACGCCTGGGACACCGAGGGCCTGCCGGACCTGCGGGTCATGCTCACCGAGTTCGTCCCCGACGTGTACTGGGCCGCCGGGGGGCACGCCCTGCGGGTGGACCGGCAGTACTACCGGGCGACCGCCCAGATCTTCGGGCGCTACAGCCTGATCCCCAGGAGCCAGAAGGGATGGAGGCAGGCCAACGTCAACGTGCTGACGCCCCGCGGCGGGGGCAACACCCACGCCACCGCCGGCAGCTCCCTGCCGTTCTCCTACCGGCTGCTGGCCGACCGGTCGGTGGCCGGGGGGTATCGCGGCTTCGGGCGGATGGGCGCGGACTACTGGGACGGGACCTACTACGACGGCACCCGAGGCGGGGCCGTCTTCCTCCAGCCGGGAATGGCCCTCCACGTCCTCTTCTGGCCCGGCCCCGACGGCGCCGACAGCAGCGCCCGCTACGAGATGCTCCTCGAGGGCATGCTCGAGGCCGAGGCCCGCATCTTCCTCGAACAGGCCATCGACCGAAAGCTGCTGCCGGAGGAGATGGCCCGGCGCTTCACCGACCTGCTCGAAGAGCACACCCGGGCGACCATGTACATCTCCATCCAGACCCGGACGCAGCTTGACGAGTACTTCCCCGGGTGGCAGGAGCGGTCCCGGCGGCTGTTTTCGGCGGCGGCCGAGGCCGCCCGTGTGGTCGGGCTGGACGTCGAGCCCCGGCGGGTGTCGGCGTCGGTGCCGGCTCGCGGCAGCGCGGCGGTGGCGCTGAAGCTGAGGAACTAGACGGGGCGGCCCCGGGCGTGGAAGGCCCGGAGCGACGCCGCCTGGGTGCGGCCC
>CAZNSB010000009.1:0-25091 GCA_964575155.1 uncultured Planctomycetaceae bacterium
TCGAGGCGGAACTGGCGGCGGGGTCGTTCAGTCAGCCGATCACGGTGGACCGGACCTACCGGCCGACCCGGGAGCTGGCCGACCTGGGGAACCTGCGCGCGACCGTCGTGCCGCGCGGGATTGAGCTGTCGTCCGGCAGTCGCGGGAGCGGGCAGGACGAATACAGCGTTGACATCGCGCTCCGCAAGAAGCTGGCCGCGGACGGGGACGATGCGGCGGACGCCCTGATGCTGGTGGTCGAGGAAGTCGCGGCGTTCTTCGCCCGCCGGCGCATGTCGGCCTGCGAAGACGCCGTATGGGTCAGGACCGAGAACGTGCCGATCTTCTCCGCCGAGCACATGGAGGAATCGGCCCTGTTCATCAGCGTCGTGACCGTGACCTTCCGGGTCATGGAGTAGGAGCCCGATCATGGCAAGCTGGCAAGAGGACGTACAGAACGCGTTGAACGAGCTCGCCGGCGCGATCACGGCCGGCAAGGTGGCGGTGGACGCGAGCGGCTTCGTGATCGAGGCCGACATCATCGACGCCGATATGGACGCGATCACCGGGACGGCGCCTTCCAGCGCCACGCTGCATGACATCCTCACTGGCCAGGAGAGCGGCGGCGCCCTGTACGATCTGCTGGAAGCGAATCTCCACGATTCCGGCGGCATGATGCCGTGGCTTCAGTCCGTGATCTACGAGCTGGACGCCATGCTCAGCGACGGGATGGCGATGCAGCCGTACCTTCAGACCGTCGTGGATTACGTCGGCTACGTTGGGGACAACACCTACGACGGCTGGGGGTCCATGATGACCGTCGCGGAGGCTGCCGCCAACACCTACTACGCCTGTGACTACGGCCTCTACGACGGCGGCGGGTCCATGAACCCGTACCTGTACGACATCCGGAGCCAGCTCGATCAGTACCTCATGGATCAGTCGGCCTTCTACGGCGCTGCCGACTGGGTGGCCGACCTGGTTGACGACGGAGGCCGAACGGGTGCGGCGTCGCCGCTCCACGACACGGACTCGCCCAACTTGCCGGCCGCGGACATCCTGGGCGACATCTACGGCAAGATCAACACGATGGAGTCGAACATCGCCGCCGTAAAGGCGCAGACCGACAAGCTGACGTTTGACGGGTCGAATCACCTGGAAGTCCATACGAACTGACCGCCGCGGGTTCATCCCCCGGCGGCCAGACAAGGAGCCTGCCGTGGCAAGAGAACTGGCGCACATTCGCAAGCGCATGGCGGTGCAGACCGTGGAGGGCAAGAGGCGGTTGGTCCTCAACGGTCGCACGATCCAGACCAAGGCCGAGGTCCAGGGCCGGATCGAGAAGTTGGACGATCAGATCGAGAGCGTGCTGCCGGCCGCCAAGGCGCAGGTGGACGGGGCGGCGCTCAAGGCGACCGTCGAAAAGCGCATCGACGCACGGATCGCCACGCTCCAGAGCCAGCGAGACAGCCTGGACGCCGCGGCGTTGGCCGCGGAGGCCCAGGATCGCCTCGACCAGAAGATCGCCCGGCTGACCGACGTTCGGACGGTGCTCGCCGAGATGCTCGGCGAGATCGAGTAGGAGGCCGGCGGCGTGGTACAGATCGGCATGACCGTCAAGAAGATGTTCTTCGACCGCAAGGCGGTGACGCGGCGGGTGGATAAGGCCACGCGCCGAGTCCTGAGCCGATTCGGCGCCTTCGTCCGCACGGCGGCGCGGTCGAAGATCAGGACGCGGAAGGCGGTGTCCACACCGGGCAACCCGCCGAGCTCGCACCTGGGTCTGCTGAAGCGGTTCATCTACTTCGGCTACGACCCGGCGCGTGAGACGGTCGTCATTGGCCCGATGCCGCTGCACGGCCGCGGGTACGGCAACGCCCTGGAGGCGCTGGAGTACGGCGGCACATTCACGCGGTACACCGGCGGCCGGCGGCGGAAGCGACGTTACAGGGCAAAGTACAAGGCCCGGCCCTTCATGGGGCCGGCGTTCGAGCAGGAGAAACCGAAGCTGCCGCAGATGTGGCGGGATTCGGTCAAGTAAGGGAGCACCGACATGGCCAAGAAGATCGGACTGGACTGCAAGCTGTACTACAACCCGGCCGGCAACGAGAACCCCATCGTGCCGGGCAACTGGACGGAGTTGACCAACTGCCGGGACGTGACGCTGAACCTGGAAAAAGGCGAGGCCGACGTGACCACCCGCGGCAACGCGGGGTGGCGGGCAACGGCCGGGACGATCAAAGACGGGTCCATCGAGTTTGAGATGGTGTGGGACACGTCCGACGCCGGGTTCACCGCCATCAAGAACGCCTATTTCAACGGGACCACCATCGGCATCCTCGCCCTGGACGGCGGGATCAGCGTCAGCGGATCGCAGGGGCTTGCGGCCGAGATGGAGGTCACGAACTTCACGCGGAACGAGCCGCTGGAGGAAGCGGTCACCGTGTCCGTCACGGTGAAGCCAGCGTACGCGGCGGTCGCTCCGTTCTGGCACACGGTCCCGTAGCGCCGGCGGCGCAGCAGCCCCGGCGCCATAGGGCCATACAAGGAGTCTGATTATGGCAACGACCGTAACGGGAAAGATCACGGCCGCCCTCTCGGCCAACTGGTCAAAGGACCTGGACATCGGGGCCGTCGCCGCGACGCCGCAATCGTCGGTCTCGCTGACGTTCACGAACGGGGAGGGCGCGAACAAGGTCGAGGCGGTCGCCATCAAGGCCGGGACCGTGGCCGGAAGCGGGTCGGTGGACATCGACCTGGCCGGGACGCTGACGGACCCCGGCGGCGACGTGATCACGTTCAACAAGATCAAGGGGTTCCTGGTCAAGAACAAGTCCGATAGCGGCAGCGGCTTCGAGGTCGGCGGGAGCTTCGATACTTGGCTCAAGGCGTCGGGCGACGAAGTGAAGGTCATGCCGGGCGGCTTCCTGGCAATCGGGAATCCGACGGCGGCCGGGTTCGCTGTCACGCCGACGACCGCGGACACGATGACGCTGTCCAACCTCGGCGCGACCGACCAGGACTACGAAGTGATCGTGCTGGGCGAAGTGGCGTAAGGAGGCCGGCGACATGAAGCAGTTCAAGGACAACGCCAGCCGGGACTGGAGCCTGGCCGTCAACGTAACCGCCATCAAACGGGTCCGGGACACTCTGGAAGTGGACCTGATGGACGTGGTCGAGGGCGACCTGCTCCAGCGCCTCTATGCCGACCCCGTCCTGTTGGTGGACGTGGTGTACGTCCTGGTCAAGCCCCAGGCCGAGGCCGCCAAGGTGACGGACGAACAGTTCGGGGAAGCGATGGGCGGGGACGCCATCGAGTTGGCTACCGCCGCGCTGATTGACGAGATCGTCGATTTTTTCCCGAACAGCCGGGACCGGGACCGGGCGAGGAAGGTCCTGGCGAAGTTCGACGCGATGCTGGGGAAGGCACACGACGCGCTGGACGCGAGGGTGGACAGCCCGAAGCTGCAAAGGGAACTCGACCGGATCGTGGAGAGTGTTGGCGAGAAATCCACCGGCTCGCCGGCATAGCGGGCGTCGATCCCGGGCCGTTCACCTTCCGGGAACTGGCGTGGATGGCCGAGGGCGTGTCCCGGCTCCAGTGGGCGCAGACCAGCGCGGTCGTCGCCATGATCGCCAACAGCGCGCGGGACAAGAAGAAGAAACCGAGTCCGTGGCAGGCGGACGACTTCGACCCCTGGGCTGAGATCGACCGTCATCGGAAGGCCCGTCGGGTCCAGGGCGATATTGGGATGCTAAAGGTGTTCGTGAAGGAAGCTTGACCGATGAAGTACGTCCTGCTGGCCATCCTGGCGGCGTTGGTCCTGGCGGCTTTGTCGGGACCCTTGCAGTGAGGACCTGAGATGCCGAGTGCCGGTGCAATCCGGGCCGGCCGCGCCTACGTGGAGCTGTACGCGAAGGACGGTCGGCTGGTCAAGGGCTTGAGGCGCGCGTCCGCGAAGCTCAAGGCGTTCGGGGCGAGCGTGACTATGATGGGGTTGAAGTTCGCCGGTCTGGGGGCCGCCGCCGCCGTCCCCCTGGCGCTGTCGGTCAAGTCGTTTATGAAGGCGGGGGACGCCCTCGACAAGATGAGTCGGCGTACGGGCGTTTCCGTCGAGCAACTGTCTGAATTGGCGCATGCGGCGAACCTGTCCGGGACCGATCTGAAATCTCTGGAAAAGAGCGTCGGCCGGATGCAACGGACGATCACGGACGCGGGGTTGGGCCTGTCCACGGCCATCGACGCCTTCGACATGCTGGGCGTGACCGTCAAGGATTTCGAGGGACTAAAGCCGGCGGACCAATTCACGTTGATCGCTGAGGGATTGTCGCGGATCGAGGACCCGAGCCGGAAGGCCGCTGCCGCCATGATGATCTTCGGGCGCAGTGGGACGGCACTGCTACCGATGATGGAGCGCGGCGCCCGGGGAATGATCGAGATGCGCAGGGAAGCCCGCGCGTTGGGCCTGACGATGAGCACGGAGGAGGCCCGCGCCGCGGCGAAACTGACGGACGATATGGCGCGTCTCGTGGCGGTCCTCAAGCGGGCGGTTTTCACGATAGGCTCGGCCCTCGCCCCGGCGCTGACGCGGCTGGCGGAATACATGGCACCGCTGATTACGAAGGCCGGCGAGTGGCTCAAGCAGAATAAGCGCCTGGTCGTAATCGTAGCGGCCGTGGTGGGCGGGATCATCGCGGCGGGTCTGGCCATATCCGTCCTCGGCGGGATCATCTCCGCCGTGGGTTCCATCGTGGGGCTGTTCACGACCGCCTTCAGCATCCTCGCCGGCGCCATCGGCTTCCTGCTGTCGCCCATCGGGATGGTCCTGGCGGCGCTGGGCGGCTTGGGGGCGTACCTTCTGTATTCGACCGGCGCGGGCGGCAAGGCGCTGTCGTGGCTGGGGGAGAAGTTCGACTCGTTGAAGACGTTCGCGCTGACGGCGTTCAAGGGCATTTCCGACGCGCTGGCCGCGGGCGACATCGGACTGGCGGCGAAAGTGCTGTGGCTGTCGTTGAAGGTCGCATGGAAGCGCGGGATCGGATGGCTCAAAGGGCTGTGGTACAGGTTCAAGGGGTGGTTCATCCGCATCGGGTACGCGGCGTTCTACGGCCTGCTGGCGGTCGGTGAGATCGTGTGGCACGGCCTGGAGGTCGCCTGGATCGAGACGACGGCCTTCCTCAGCAAGACCTGGACGAAGTTCTCGACGTGGTGCGTCAAGGCGTGGAACTGGGCCGGCAACAAGTTGAAGAAGGCTTGGTATCACATCCGCGCCGTCTTTGACAAGGACTTCGACAAGCAGGCCGCTATCCGGTCGGCCGATGCAGCGTACGAGGCCGGTATCCGGCGGCTGGAGCAAGAGCGAGACGCGAAGATCAAAGCCAGGGAGATGCGCCGGCAGAGGGAGCGGGAACGGTCGCGTCAGGTCCACGAAGCGACAATGGCGCAGATCGGCCGCGAACACAGCGAAAGGGAACGCGCGCTCGACGCGGAGCAACAGGCGAAGATCAAGGCCGCCGAGGACGCCGTGCTCGCGGCCCGAAAGGAATGGCAGGAAGCGGTGGACGAAGCCGCCCGCAAGCGTCAGAAGAAGCAGCGCGAGCAAGAGGACAAGGGGCCGAAGAAGCTGAAGAAGCCGCCCGGCCTGGACGAACTCATGTCGCGGGTCGGTGACATCGCAACGAACTTCGCCAAGGCAACGGACAGGATCACCGTGCGCGGCACGTTCAGCACGGCCGCGGCCTGGGGGCTGGCGGCGTCCTCGACGGCCGCGGAGCGGACGGCCAAGGCGACAGAGGACACCGCCCGAAATACGAAGAAGATCAACGACGAGCAGAAGCATGGTCAGAGGTTCGCGTAATGGCCGTGACTGTCAGGGAAAAACTCGGAAGCGGCCAACTGACGAAGGATGAATCCGGCGAGGAAGGCTCGGCCGAGCTGCTGTACGACATCGAGGGCACGACCGATGAAGATACGGCGCTGACGAACCTCAAGTCCACGGCCCCCGCAACGCACAAGGGAATGAACCGCCAGGAGTGCAGCGTCGAGCCGACGGAGGACAAGAACCGCTGGATCGGCACAGTCCGCTACGCCCTGGACCCGTCGGACAGCGCTACGCGGTTCAGCTTCGATACCGGCGGGGGAAGTCAGCATGTCACGAACAGCCTTTCCACGGTCAGCAAGACGCCGGCCCCCGGTAAGACCGCCCCGGACTTCAAGGGCGCCATCGCCGTGACGGCCGACAACGTGGAGGGCGTGGACATCACCACGCCGGTGTTCAACTTCGAGCTGACGAAGTACCTCGACAGCGTGACCACCGCCTACCTCGGCGACGTGTACGCCCTGACGGGCAAGGTCAACAACGCCCAGGTCGTGCTGACGGTCAACGGGGCGACGATCACGTTCGAGGCCGGGGAGCTGCTGTTCCTCGGCGCGTCGGGGGGCAAGACGCTCGGCAAGGGCCAGTGGGAGATCACCTACCGCTTCGCGGCCAGTCCAAACCGCACGAACATCGCCGTGGGCGACATTACGGTCCCGTCGAAGAAGGGCTGGGAGTACCTGTGGGTGCGGTACGAGGACACAGAGGACGGAACCGCGAAGGCTATCGTGAAGCGGCCGCTGGCGGCGTATGTGGAGCAAGTCTACGAGACTGGCGACTTCAGCAATCTGTGATCGGCCATGAAGAAGGTTAAGCCTGGTGATCCGCTGGTGGTCCGAGCCGCGGACTGGAATCAGTTCGTGGATGCTGCGAAGTTCGTCAAGGGGGTGCGCCAGGGAACGGCGGGCCAGTGGGGCAGGGCGCTTTCCGACCGCGACGTGATACTGGTCAAGAACTCGACAGGCGGCGACCTGGACCGGTTCGGCGTCATGTCGATCACCGGGGTCACCTTCACGCCGACGGACAACGCGGACGGATTCAAGAACGCCCCGGCCCTCGTAGGCCAGGCGCCGACGGACAACCAGGCCGGCGACTTCGTCATCGCCCTGACGCCGATCAAGTCCGGCGCCTTCGGGCCGTGCGTCATGAGCGGGCTGACCGTTGCGTACCTGGACGTGATCGACACGGCCCACAAGTACGCCGACACGAAGAGCGCCGACAAGGCCAAGCTGCGGACCTACGACACGGGGCGGGCGCAGATCGTCTGGGCCGAGGGCGGGACCGGGGCGAAGTGGGCCGTCGTGCGGGTCGGGATCGAACCGCCGGCCGGGCTGTGGGGCAAGGCCCCCGGATCGGACCCGGCGAACGCAGCGTGGGTGACGGACGGGACGGCGCGAGGGAACGGCTGCTACGTCAACGTCAACCCCTGCAAGCGGGACGGCACGAGCCCGGACACCGGCATAGCGCACAAGGTCTGGCTGCCGCGGAACGGCCGGCGCGAGGACCCGAACGTGCGCGAGGGCGACGTGATCTCGTACCAGCAGGAGCCGGGCGGCGACTTCGTGAACCCGTCCGGGCTGCTGGACGGGAAGGTGAACGAGACCGTTCGGATTCACCTGGACGCCGGCAACATCCCGCCGGGGTGGTCGATCACGCACAAGGGTCAGGTGCTTGTCGGCTACCACGACGCCGATCCTGACGGCGACTACGCCGTGGTCGGCGGAACGTACGGGTTCAAGTGGCATGGCGACAACGCCAAGGGCAACAACCACGAGGACCATGACCCGCGGATCGTCGCCGGCGCCGGTGACTACGGCTGGAGTGAGACCGGCATCAAGGGGTTCGTGGACGGAAGCTGGGAGCATAGCCAAACCGACAACCGGCCGCCCGAAACGGTGGTGGTCTGGATCAAGAGGACAAGCTGATGGCCCTGGAACTGAAACACCGCTGGGTGATCTTCCAGCACGGCGGCGCGCATTCGCATAACAGCCTGGAGTCCACCTTGCAGGCGAATGGCTCGCCGTTCCTGGCCGGCCGGCATCAGATGGACCACCCCGACATCCGAGAGTGGTCGATTCAGCTCGGCTACTACCGGCGGCTGTTGAAGGAAGACCCCGAGGCCGCGGCACAGCTCGACAAGCCCCTGGTGGACAGGTACGGGGAGTCGTTCGCGGCGTTCCCGTACACCGAGCGGCCCAGCCCCGCGCCGCCGCCGCCGGGCGGCCATCCGCACCTGTCGTGGTGCTACTTCAACCGGCAGTACGACGACCGCGGCTGGGAACGCGTGAACCCGCCCCTGCCCGACGCGGCCCGGTTGATCCTGGAGCAGGACCTCGGCGCGCGCATGCTCTGCTGGCTCCGGCACGTCCACCCCGAGCTGGTGGACATGGTGACGATGCTCCAGGCCGACTTCCGCCAGCGGCACGTGAGCCTGTACCAGCGGACCGGCAACCAAGCCGCCGAAGGCCCGCCGGGCGAAACCGGCGAGGCGATTGAGGACTGGCTGTGGCGGAACGTGGACCTGACCTACTTCTCCGGCTGCGGCCTGGTGGCCCAGGGCTCGCGGCGGTTCTGGCGCCGGCACGGCCACGCCGACCACACCACGATCCGCACGCTTCATTCCGACGTGTCGCTGCAAGACCTCGGCGTGGTCCTGAGCCGGGCCGAAGCCCTGTTGGCCCGCCTGTGACTCCGCTGGCGTAAGCTCTGCCGCTGGCTGCCGTTGGACCGCTACCATCCCGCTCATCCAGTCCAGCCTGTCCCTCTCCGACGCCAAAGCCACTCTCGCCAAGGCTGAGGTCTTGCCGGCCTCGCAACGCGAGGGCCAATGCGGCCTGAGGGCCGATCCGCGTCGGGTGCAAAAAACTTTGAAAAAAGCTTGCCGCTAAGCAACGACCACGGATAGCATTATGTGCTGTGGGCGCGCCCAACATGTTGGGATTGCGGAGGCAAGGAGGTGAAGGGTCTGGATTCTCGGACCATCGACATCGCCTTTGTTGGTCGATATGCTCATCGGACATGCGTCTGAAAGGGAGCAGGACCACATGAAGAAAAAGAACGGCGAGAAAACGTCGCGCTCCGGCAAGGCTAGCAAGAAGCAGCCGTCGGTGGCTGCCGAGCGCCCGTTGGGTGCCCAGGGATACGGTCTCGACGAGAGCCAGCAGAAGCTTGCGTCTGACCTGTGGGCATGGCAGAGGGAATCGCTTCGTTCGGCAATTGTCTTGGGCGGCCCGATCAGCGGGTAATCGGCTACCCGCGCGACCGGTCGGCGTTCGCCCCTGTGCAGATCAGGGACGCTCATGCGTGATGTGTACGCCAAGCAGCCGCCGGTTGTCGCTCTGTGTCATGCTGGCACTCCGGGCTACTCGTTCTACTTCGACCTGATCTCGCGGCTCTGGAACGGCTGTAAGGCTGAGGGTGCGATCCACCGGCTCTGCTCCCTCGTCCGCAAGATGGGAGCTGCTACGCTCCTGGAGGAAGAGCTTGAGCCCAACACGGAAATCCTCCAGGAATTCGAGGACGTGGAGGCGCGCCTCGGCGAGGAACTCGCCGATCCGCCCAAGGCTGTCCGCCTGAGCTTTTTCGCGGCTGCCTGCCAGGATCAGGATTGGCAAAGCCTCCCGGAGGATTCATTCCTCGGATACGCGGTGGTGGTGCTACTCAGTGTTCGACCGGATCACCCGATCCTCAAGAAGCCGGGCCGCACTCCATCGGTTGCATATGTACTGGAGGCCGTTACACGGCCGCCATGCCGCATGACGACGGATGCGGCTGCGGCTATCTCCGCCCATGGGGTCACGAACTACTACGTGCACTGCCACCGCCGTTTCGAGACCACCATTGGAACAAAGGAGGACCACCGGACCTGCGCCGTCGCTGGGACTTTCTTCTGCCAGCAGAACCGGCTTACGCATGTCTGTGCTCACGCAGCATTGCGCATGATCTTGAACACGGCGAGAGGCTTGGTCGATCACAAGGTCACTAACCGCGAGTTGAACGCGATTCTCAAAATCGACCACAAGGCTATCACGGTCGCTGATGGTCTGAAACCTGAGCAGATACAATCAATCAGCCATCACTTCGGGTTGAATATGATCGCCGGCAACTTCCTTAATTGGCCAACCGTCGATTATGCCGAGTTCATCTACCCGTTCATCGAATCGGGGTATCCAGCCTTCCTGGCCTTCAACCCCACCCACGCGATGGGCCACGTCGTCACCGTCATTGGGCACACCATGAACTCGGACAAGTGGGATTGCGAGGCTCATCTGGCCTACCGCCCAGAGGCAAAGACCTTCGGCTTCTATCACGCTAGCGCAGCCTGGGTGGACCACTTCATCCTCAACGATGATAACTTCGGGATGTATAGCTGCATGCCCCCCGGATACCTGCGGAACAAGACCCTTCCTCAGTACGACATCACCCAGCGGGCCACGTTTGCGTTCGCGTTCTTGCCGAAGAACGTCCAGGTCATGCCATACGTGGCGGAGAAATGCGCTGTTGCAGGGGTCAGAAAGCTGCGCGAATGCCTTGCGCCTGCCACAGCGTCCGTCTCGCGATGGTTGGTGCGGCTTTGGGAGCAGTTGGAAGCCCAGGCGGGCAAGGGAGTTGTGGCCAGAACCCTGATGTGCAGCAAGACCGAGTACCTTGCGGCAATGGAGGGCACGCTGGACAGCGACGGGGCTTGCCAGAAGAATTG
Source organism: uncultured Planctomycetaceae bacterium (assembly GCA_964575155.1). Lineage (GTDB taxonomy): Bacteria > Planctomycetota > Phycisphaerae > SM23-33 > SM23-33 > CAZNSB01. The sequence continues at coordinate 10,555 of CAZNSB010000009.1, forward strand.
GAAGGTGCTGGCCGGCGCACCCGACATGTTCTGGCTGACGGAACTGAGCCTTCCGGACCTCTATACCGCCAACAAACACAAGATCGGCGATGTTCTCTCGGACGTGGTTCCGGCTGTCGCACGGGGGCAGCAGGTCGTGAGATTCATTTGGGGCTGGCTCCCCGGGATTCAGATTCCGCCCGATCCCAAGCCGGGCGTGGTGCCTCCCGCATGGCCGCTGACGGGCCATGTTCCTCTTCTGAGGCCCCCTTCGGTCCTCGGCCCGCATGAAGAGTGGTGACGGGCCCTGCCGCTGAACTCCCGACAGGCACACCCTCTCGGGGTTGCGGGTGCCTCCAGGAATGCCTGGGTTCGCGTTGATCGTTTTGACGGCTGAGCAGCGACGCGCGGGAGACAGGCTCGCGCCGTCTTTGAGGTCTCCGCGATGGCCGGAGAGCTTCTCGCGATTTCAGCAGAGAGGCTGGCGGCGACACGTGAGCGTGTACCCGCGGACCGGTGCCTGGTCCGCCGAGGGCTCGCCGAGCATCGATCCGCCGATGCCGGTCGGGCAACCCGAGGAAGCCATCTCGCTCCAACGGAAGCTGTCAGCCGCGGCCGCGGGTTGACTGCTGCCGGGAGCCCGGCTAGATTCTGGCCATGCCAACGCTGGACTGGATCGGGAAGGCCGCCGTCGTCGAGCATCACCGCAAGGTGCCCTATCACTTGCTGCGGTGCGACAGGCGGCTGTCGGCCGGCGATTCCGACGCGGGCAACCTGCTGGTGCAGGGAGACAACCTGCTGGCGCTCAAGGCCCTGCTGCCCTACTACGCTGGCAAGGTCAAGTGCATCTATATCGACCCGCCTTACAACACGGGCAACGAAGGGTGGGTTTACAACGACGCCGTGAACAGCCCGGAAATCCGGTCGTGGCTGGGGCGTGTCGTCGGCGGTGAGGCCGAGGACCTCTCCCGACATGACAAGTGGCTATGCATGATGTACCCCCGCTTGTCCCTCTTGCGGGAGTTCCTGCGGGAGGACGGGGTAATCATGGTCAGCATCGACGATTTTGAGGCGTACAGGCTGCGGATTCTGTTGGACGGAATCTTCAAGCCGCGAAACTTCATTGCACAACTCGTCTGGGACAAGACCCGCAAGAACGACGCGAAGCTGTTCTCCGTGGGCCACGAGTACCTTGTCGTCTATGCCAAGTCCCTTCAGCGCTTGAAGGATCAGAAGACGGTCTGGCGGGAACAGCAACCAGGCGCACGCGAGATTCTGGAATGCTGGAAGGGACTGCGGGATAAGCATGGCGACGACTACGAAGCCATCCAGGGGGAATTGCGGGCTTGGTATCGCGGGCTACCCCGCAGGCATCCGTCGAAGAAGCTCAGCCGCTACAAGTGGGTGGACAGGTACGGCCCGTGGCGAGACAGAGACATCTCCTGGCCGGGCGGCGGCGGGCCGCGGTACGACGTGATCCACCCGCGGACGGGGTCGCCGTGCAACGTTCCCGAGGCTGGGTGGCGCTTCGCTACTCCCGAGGAAATGCAGCGCCAGATCGAGTTGGGATTGGTCGTCTTCCGTGAGGACCACACGCAACCGCCCTTCCGCAAGGCACACCTGTTGCCGACCCCGGACGAGTTGGGCGCGAATGGCAACGGCAGCGGGGAAAACGCCGAGGAGGTCGCTGAGGAAGAAGCCGGACTGCTGGTGATGCCCAGTGTCATCCAGAAGCAGGCGCAAGTTTCGGTTCGCTTGCTTCGCAACATCTTTGACGGCCGCAGAGTGTTCCCAAATCCGAAGGATCACGAGGTTCTCATGCGACTGATCCGGTACGTTACCGGCCCCGACGATCTGATCCTCGATTCTTTTGCCGGTAGTGGCAGCACCGGCCATGCTGTCCTGCAATTGAACCATGACGAGCAAGGGTCAAGGCGGCGGTTCATCCTTGTCGAGATGATCCCGGAAATCACCAAGGACGTGACGGCAGAACGTGTTGCCAGAGTGATCCGAGGCGTGGCCGATTTGCCAGCTCTTGGCGGCGGTTTCCGGTTCTGCAAGTTGGGCAACCCGCTATTCGACGAAGCCGGGAACATCGTACCCGAAGTGCGATTCGGGGATTTGGGGGCCCACGTCTTCTTCACCGAGACAGGCACGCCCCTTCCCAAGCGGACCAACGGCAGGACGCCGCTGCTGGGTGTGCATCAAGGCAAGGCGGTCTACCTGCTTTTCAACGGTGTGTTGGGCGACCGCCGGGCGGCGGGCGGGAACGTACTGACGCATGACGTGGCGCGGTCGCTCCCGCCGCATCCCGACGGGTCGGGCCCGCGCGTGGTGTACGGCGAAGCCTGCCGGCTTGGCCCGAAGTCCCTTGAGCGCTACGGGCTCACGTTTCGGCAGATTCCCTATGAACTGAAGGTGGACTAGTGATGACGGCGCTGACACTCAAGGAATACCAACGGGAATCGCTGGACGCGATTGGGACTTATTGCGATGCCGTTTGGCAGCGGCGGAACCGCGCAGAATGGCCGGTCCACGATGCCTACCGCGCCGAGACCGGGCGTGACTACATCGACCTCGACTTCGACGGCCTTCGCGGAATCCCGTATGTCTGCCTGCGCGTGCCCACAGGCGGCGGGAAGACCTTGATTGCGGCCCACGCCGTCGGGGCCATCGGGAAGCGACTGGGGCATCAGGATCGCCCGCTGTGCCTTTGGGTGACGCCGTCCACGACGATCCGGGACCAGACGTTCAACCGCTTGCAGGACCGGACCGATCCGTACCACGCGGCACTGCGCGAGGGGCTGGGCGGCCCGGCCGAAGTGATGCGTATGGAGGATGCCCTGAGCCTGAACCGTTCGCTCTTGACCACCAGCGCCGTCATCGTGGTGACGACGATTCAGAGCTACCGCATCGATGACGAGGCCAACCGGAAGGTGTACGAGGACAACGGCTACCTGATGGATCATTTCACGAAGCTGCCGGCTTGGCTCGGGAGAGAGTTGGCGGAGCCCGATTCCGGCCAGGTGCGTCTGTCCCTGGCGAACGTGATGAAACTCCGCGGCCCCATCATCATCATGGACGAGGCACACAACGCGCGGACGCGGATTTCTTTTGATTCGCTGGCGCGCTTTGGGCCGCTGGCGGTTCTGGAATTGACGGCGACGCCCCAGCAGGAGCACGACCCGGGCAACGGGAGGTACGCCAGCAACGTCCTGCACGCGGTCTCGGCGCTGCAATTGAGCAGGGAGGGGATGATAAAGCTGCCAGTGGAACTGGAATCGCGGGACAACTGGCTCGACGTGCTGGCAACGACCGTGCAGCGCCGTAACGCGCTTGAGGAACGCGCCGAAGCGTGGGGCCGGCAGAGCGGGCGATTCATCCGGCCCATCGCCCTGATTCAGGCCCAGCCCAGGAGCAGGGCGCGGGAAACACACACGGCGGATGCGATCAAGGAAGCACTGGTGCGGCAACTGAACGTGCCGGCAGAGCGCATCCGCATCGCCACGGGGCAGCACGACGACCTCGGCGGGGACGACCTGCGCGGGAAGGACTGCAAGGTTGAGTACGTCATCACGGTGGAGAAGCTACGAGAAGGCTGGGACTGTCCCTTTGCGTACGTGCTGGGATCGGTGGGGAACGTGGCGACGGAAACGGCGGTGGAGCAGCTCTTGGGCCGCGTCCTGCGCATGCCGGACGCGACGCGGACAGAGGCTGCCGAACTGGACCGCGCCTACGCGATCGTGCAAAGCCCGGACGTCTTGCGGACAGCCGAGAGTCTGTGCGACAGTCTGGTGAGACGGTGCGGTTTCGACCGCGAATCGGTCAACGATGCCCTTCGGATTCTGCGGTCTTCGGCAATCCAGGGTCGGTTGCCGGCGGCGACGATTCCGGTGTCGGCCCCGCCGGACGTGAGCCAGCTTCCGGCCGCATTGCGTGGAAAGGTGGAGTACGACGCGGGATCGGGGACGCTGCATGTCGGGGAACCTTTGACCCGCGAGGAAACGGTTGCGCTTCGCGATTCGTTGGCCACGCTGACGGATCAGGCGGCGGTGGAGGCATACTGGCAAGCAGAGCGTGGCGTGGGCACGACGGCGAAGGCGCTGGACCAGTACGCCGTGCCGGTACGCGTGCCACAACTGGTCGTGAGGGATGGGGAGCGCAGCTACCTCTTCGAGCCGAAAGAACTGGATGAGTTCTGCTGGAACCTGGACCAGTGCGAACCGAGGCTATGCGATGCCGACTTCGCGGTTGAACTCAACGTGGGGGATCGTGTGGCGGTGGGTCTGACCGAACGGGGCGGCGTGCGGATCGGCGGCGTGGAGGAAGTGATCGTTCGCCAGCTCTCTTTCGTGGCCGACACGGACAATTGGAGCAAGCTTGACCTGGTGCAGTGGATGGACGATGAACTCCACCGCGGCGGTGCGTTCGCGGGGCTTCCGAAGGCCGAAAGCCATCCCTGGCTGCTGCGGGTGGTTGATGCCCTGCTGACGGAGCGGAACGCCGACCTGCCGATTCTGGTGCGCAAACGGCATGAGCTGGCGGATGTGGTCAGACGACGAATAGCGGAGCATGGCCGCCAGCAAGTGCGCGCGGCCGCCAACATGCTGATTGCTGGCCAGTCTCCGCGACGGCTTGAAACGTCGCTGGACCTGGCCCGTGTGCTGGATGAGCAGGATTACTCCCCCTATCGCCAGTATCGCGGCGGGCCTTACACGTACGCGAAGCACGCCTTCGATCTGATCGGCGACATGAATCCTGACGAAAGGGATTGCGCCAAGAGGATCGACGACCATCCCAACGTGAAGCGGTGGCTTCGGAACCTGGAGCACGAAAGCGCGGGCGGCTTCAGCCTTCCGCTGTCGCCGGGGCGTTTCTTCCCCGATTTCATCGTCGAGCTTGAAGACGGCCGTATGGCCATCGTTGAGTACAAGAACGCGACGCTGGCAAGGGCCGAGCAACACAAGAAGGAAGTGGGTGAGCTGTGGGAGGCGCGCTCCGATGGAAGGTGCGTCTTCGCTTGGGTCGTTGACCGTGACTGGCCGACCCTTGAGGCCAAGTTGGCCGCAGTGTAGGCGCGGCCAGCGTTGCGGACCGGGCGAGGCCACGTCACGCCGGATGCCGTGGACTCCGCGAGGGAATAGGGCATGGAGCGTCGGTCCTGGATGTCGGCAGAGGGGAGCGGCATCCCCTACCGCCGTTTCGGTCGCCGCCGGCGAGGTACCTTGGCCTTGCCATCGAATGGACCGTGGATGCACAACGGCGCCTTCTGCACGATCCTCTGCGTGAGTTCCAGAAGTCTCTGGCTCGGCGGAGGCTCAAAGGCGAGGTCAGGCAACCGGACGTGGTAAGGTGGACCCTCTGGGTCCACGGCAATGCCAATATCGCGGAGGTCGCCGGCCCGTATCCCAACCACGTAGTACGGACCTCGGTCCCTTCTGCCGAGGGCGGCAGCTCCCTTCGGCGATCGGTACTTCCCGCGCACCAAAGAAATGCCGGGCACGTCCAACGGTCTGGGCATGAATGCCGCCGGTGAGACGGAGTCCTGCTCCCGATTGATGTGGTTCTCCGCAGCCCGAACACGCCGATAGACCACCTCATCGTTGTCAATGGCTAGTGGCCCGTCGGGCATTGCGGGGACCTCATAGGGTTAGAGCGGCATCCGCTTATGCTCAACGAGAGCGCAGTCAACAAAGAGCAGGTCCTCGATAGCATCATCCTGGACCCTGATGGTCCGGGACGAATCCCCCGACCGCCACTCGAAGCATATCGCGCCGGTTCCGTCAAGGGCGACGTGCAGCGGGGCCTCCACGTCCTCATTTCGCCACATCAGAGAGAGACGGCACGCCATGTGGATGACCTGCGCTGAGGGCGCTATAGACCCATCATCCGGGTCCGACAGTTGTTGTGGGTTGCGGCCCCATTCAATGAGGGGGCGATCGATCAGATCCTCCCATCGCCGACGGATCGCGATGGCGTCCTGCGCCCAAGCCAGTTCCGCGTCCGACGCCACGGTGGTGACAGCGCCCACTCCGAGATCATCAGTCCAGACATCGCCCGCGTTGATCGTTCTCATCGTTGCCTTCCCCAGTAACGGTGCGCCTTGGCCGACGTTAGGTCGGTGAAAGCCTGCACGATGGTCGCTCGTCCGAGGTCGAGCCCATCGTTGACGCCCTTCCTCACACTTGATCTCTGCGCTATGGGTCCACGAGCCGTGAGCTTCATAATCAGCGCCTCGTCGCTTCCGTCCGGGCTCTTCGACCCATGTTGAATCTCCACGTGCAGCCTGCCGCGTTGATCGGGAATCTCGAAGTGCCACGTGCCCCCAGCACCTTCGAAGACCAGTCCCGCCGGGGGCCGCCTCGGCCCCAGCAAGGAGCTGAGGACGCTGCACCACTGCCGCGGCGTACGCCAGAGGTCGCCCTTGGCAAACCTGTTGACGTATGTGACCTCCCACTGCAAGGGGGCAACCTTCGCGTCCAGACACTCCCGCACGAAGCGCACGAACTTGCGGAACTGCTTCCAGAACTCCGGCTTGATGGCTGTGTACCGCGGATACGTCCGGCCCTCCAAACGGACCCAGTTGTAGTAGAAGGCCCCGTTCTGCACTTGGATCATCCGGTCTTGCCCAGCGTCACGTATCCTTAGCCTGGTGCCTGGGTCCTGGGACATCCTCAGATGCATCTGCCTGAATCTGGCTGGCTGGCCGAAAATCTCCTGTTGCGGCTCCAAGGCCGGCATATCCACAACGTGGGGCCAACCTGGCTGTAGCTTCTGCCAGAACACCCCGAGATGGGCGTTTGTAAGCGCCCGCAATTTCTCGAATTGCACGCCCAGGACCGTTTCGACCACGGGAGGGCGGCGGTATGACGGTAAGCGGCTCATCCTCTCTCCATTATACCCGGTACTGTATCGGCGCGAAGGTACCTAACGCCTGAACAAGATGCAGCGCGCGGCCGCAGCATACCAGAAGCCTACGGAGAGGGCCGGCGCGTGTCAACTGGCCACCGTCCGAAGGGAACCGATCCGGCCAGCCCGAGGCCCCCACCTGCACCTCGCCGGACGGGCGGGGGCGCGGATGTCCGGGGGACTCGGACGCCGGGCGAGAGCTTTCCATCGCTGCGCGGCTGCGGTAAGATCGCCGGGAGCAGATGGCCCGCCAACGGGCGGGCGGAGGGTCGGGCCGGGTCCCGGCCTCACCATGCCGCTGGGATCGGCCGGAGCGACGGGGAAGGGACGGTGTCGATGGGTCCGGACGACTACTTGGCGGGGCCGCGGGCACTGCTTGAGATACAGGCGAAGTGCCGCGAATGGCGAGAGATTCTCTGCCGGAATGGCTGGGAGTCGGACAAGGCGGGCGCAGCCAGGGCACCCGAAGCCAAAGCGGCGGAGCTGGCTGTCATGGGCCTGATCAGGAAGCACCGGGCGCTCCTGGAGGACTGCGAGCGGACCTTTGGCCGTGACCCGTCCACAGCGTTGAGGCGGGCCTTCGACTACATCGACATCTACCTGTCGAGGGGACCTGAGGCCCTGGAAGGCACGGTCGGGCTGGCGGAATGCCTGACCGTCGAGGTCGCGCAGCCTAACGTCGCGGAGCCGTATCGAGAACCTACCTTTGTCGTCCAACTCGGGCGGTGGGCGCAGAGGCTGGCCGAACTCGCGGAGGCGGATCGGGACGGTGCCCGCAAAGACCGGAAGCCGAGCCGGGGACTGCCGACAGGCTGCACCAGCATGGGCCATGAGGATGCGTCACAGGAGGCGATGCCGCCGTTGGCGGACGTTCGGTTCTTCCAGCAGGTCGCCGCGGACATCAAGGCCCGTGCCGAGTTCTACCGGGACGCCGGCGAGTGGCTGGACGAGAACTTCAGCAACGACGCCTTCCAGCGCCGGGAACGAGCGCGCTGGAAGGAATTGCTCGGCAAGGAGAAATCAGGCGAGTTGTCGCCGGCTGGGAAGCGATTTCTGGAGAACCAGCGGGCCAAGCCGAAGGCACAGACTGAGCGGGCCCGGAAGTCCTTCCTGGCGCTTCGCCGGTTCAACGAAGCGACCGGCACTTATCGGAAGCGCCCTCCGGCTTTCCCGACGGTTCAGGAGGCCAAGCGTATCCTGTTGATGACGTGGCTGATGACGGACCCGGAGGCCGAACACGCGGGTCTGCGGCTTACCGAGTTCGAAAGCTGGGCTTGGGACACTGATCGTGACGAGCATGAGATACAAAGCCGACGATACGCAAGCGACTGGTGGCGGTATCCTTCCGACGCCTATGACGCGTGGGTTGATCTGGCACGGCGGGCATGGGCGACAACGGAGCCCATGAGAGAGCCGGCCCCTAACGTCAAGCACGGTGACGCTGGTGGCGGCGGCGCGGCGGGCGATGGTGGCGCGGAGGGGCCTCAGGCCAGAGCGTTGGAAGCGGTCGCCGCCTACGTCGAGCGGATGCTGGAGTGCGCCGAATGGATCGGCCAGGAGCTTGAGCTTTCCCTGACGCCTTCCTTCCAGCCAAGTGCCGTCTTGGGTGAGGGTTACTGCAAGACCCTTCGCTGGTTGCTCAGGCCGGTCGCGCAGGTTCCGGGTGCGGTGGACCTCGACGCCTTGGCTGGCTACGGCGTAGCACCGGCTACGCTGCTGAGCGGATTGAGCCGGGCCGTCCTTGGCGAAGACTTCCCCAGGGCCGTCCGCTGGCTGTGGTCGTTGCTGGACGGTCTGCCCGCCGGCCTTTGGCGCGGGAAAGAGCGGCCGGGCGGCCAGCTCGTCCGAGACTGGAAGAAGGCAACGCGCCTGCTCCGCAGATGCCACAGAGTCGCCGGTCCCGCCGGAGCGGAGATTCAGGCCGGCAATGACGGGGCAGCACGTGATAGGCAGCGCAACGTGGAGGAATGGGTCGCCAACCTCGCCGGCGCGGTCCATCGGCTGATTGTGGAGCATGATGCCATGTCCCGCTTCCGGGCGATGGTCAAGGAACGGGAGGGGCTGAAAAAGGCCACGAAGCGGGCGGAGTGGCGCTGGGTGAAGCGCCATCAAGAAGCCTTGGAGGCCATCAAGACCGACCCGCGGCTGCGTGACAAGGCGGCCGGGCCGCCCAAGAAAGGCTGGGTCTGGTATACGCAGCCCTACACGGACCCCGCAACGTTTCGGCCTGGCGTTCGTCCAGTGACGACCCTAACGGGCTGGATGCCGCCGGGCCACGCCAAGTTTGCATTCGATGCGGCGAATGAATTCGAGCCCGCGGGCGACCTGCCCATCGCATTCAAGTACACGCGGCTGGCAGCGATTCACGACTACGTCCTGCGCGGCGTCGAGCAGGTGTATCCCCCGGAATGGCGCAACCGCCGGGCCGGGACGTACTACTACGCGCTGATGCAGGCGACGAGCGCCTTAGGTAAGGACTGGCGCCCTGCGTGGGAGAAGGCCATGCTGGAAGCTTTTCTGGCGGATGTGACGGAGGACCTTCGCCACTGGCGGAAGGTGCCCAACGGGCGAGGCCCTCAGTTGCCGGATGATGCTATCACGTTGGCCGTCGCGGTTGAGCGCTACAGAGTCTCCCGAACCACCCTGCGCAGATGGATCAGGGAGGGGCTCATCAAGTCCTATAGGCCAACGGGCGCGGCTAGGAATACCCTCCACGTTGTCAGTGAGGCGGAAGTAGCCAGCCGCTGCACCCGCAAGTCCTGACGTCGGGGCCGTACTCCCGCTGACCATTGTGCGCCTAAGTGCGCCCATTGTGCGCCCATGCTCGCCATCTCCTTTCATGGAAGTGACTTAGGGGCGTATAAGTGGGTAGAGATGAAGGCGAAATACACATCTCTGGAAGGCTTGGCCGCGAGCCTGGGGCTCCCGCGGCGATACCTGCGCGACCTGGCGCGCCGAAGGCTGATCCCGTTTCTCAACGTGAGCGGGCGGCTGCGGTTCGACGAGAGCGCGGTCCGCAGTGCACTGGAAAGGATTGCGAGCCCCAGCGGAAGGAACCCCCTCGATGAGCAATGACCGCCAACTCGAGCGCACGCCTCGCTTGGCCCTCCGGCCGAAGGAGGCGGCGAAAGCAATCGGTATCAGCGAGAGGAAGCTGTGGGAGTTGACCGCCGATCGCACCAGCGGCATCCCGCACTGGCGTTGCGGCAAGTGCATCCTCTATCCCGTCCGCGAACTGGCCGACTGGCTGGCCGCCCGAGCGAAGGAGGCCCGGCCGTGAGTCCGCTCGACAAGGTACTGGCGGCCCTACGTGCCAGAGGGCACGAGCCCAGGCGCAGCGGCGGGGGGCATATTGCCCGCTGCCCGGCACACGATGACCACGACCCCAGCCTGTCTGTGGCCGAGGGCGAGGCCGGCCGAGTGCTGCTGAAATGCCATGCCGGTTGCAGGACCGAGGATGTTGTGGCAGCGCTGGGCCTGGCGATGGGCGACCTGATGCCCGAGCAGGCGTCGGGAGCGAGACGCCGGTCGCCGCGGCGGCGGGAAACTCGCCCGTCGATGCAGACGTATCCCACGGCTGAGGAGGCTGTGGCTGCGCTGGAACTTCGGCACGGCCCCCGGTCGGATCTGTGGACGTATGAGAACGCCGACGGCGAACCAGTGGGCCTGATCGTGCGGTGGGATCGGCCCGAGACCGACCCCGAGACCGGCAAACCGAAGAAGGACATCCTGCCGGTGTCCCGTCGCGGTGACGGCTGGGTCGTCGGCGGGATGGCAGAGCCCCGACCGCTGTACCAGTTGGGCCGGCTGGCGAGCGCCAAGCGGGTGTACGTCTGCGAGGGCGAGAAGGCGGCCGACGCCGTGCGCTCTGTTGGCCGGACGGCGACGACATCGCCCCACGGCTCCGAATCGGCGCATAAGGCCGATTGGTCGCCCCTGGCCGGAAAGGAAGTCTTCATCCTGCCCGACAATGACGACGCCGGCCAGAAGTACGCTCGGGCTGTGGCGAACATACTCGCTGGGCTGACACCCGCGCCCGTTGTGAAGGTGGTCAATTTGCCGGGTCTACCGGCAGGCGGCGACGCCGTTGAGCATATCGCGGCCCGACGGGCCGCTGGCTTGGACGATTCGGCCATGGCGGCCGAGATTGAGGCGATGGCCGAGGAGGCCGAGCCGATGAAGCTGGGCCCTGTGACGTACGAGTGGGAGTGTGTCGATCACAACGGACGGATCAGTCTGACGGCGCGTCTGGGCGACGCGGTCCTTGAGATGGACAAGCTGGACGCGTGCTCAGTGAGCGCCCGCACTCGGTTCGCCAAGCGGCTGTGCGAAGGCCGACCGGGGATTGACCGTACTGAGGTAGACCGGCAACTGCTGCGCATCGCTGGCGAGGCGCAGGCCGCGGCCAGACGGAAGCCCAAGGCTGAGCAAACGTCCGACTGCCGCCCGTTGGACTTGAGCAGCAAGGCATTGGCGGAGACAGACGGACAGCTCGTCAGCCTGGCGGGGGAGTTCCTGCGATGCCCGATGCTGATTGAGAAGATCATTCATCACGTCGGACTGCTCGGGGTGGCCGGCGAGGAGGACCTGGCGCTGGCCGTCTACGTCATCGGCACGTCGCGGTTGCTGCCTCGGCCTTTGGCGGGGCTGGTGATGGGTGCAAGCAGCGCCGGCAAGAGCTATGTCGTATCCTCCGTGCAGCAGTTGCTCCCGGAGGAAGCGGTTCTTCAAGCCCATCGCCTAAGCCCGACGGCCCTCCAACACATGAAGCCGGGGTCGCTGGTCCACCGGTTTGTCGTGGCGGGCGAACGATCCCGTCAGCAGGAAGACGCGGCGGCCGAGGCGACCCGCGCCCTGCGGGAGATGATCAGTGACGGCCATCTGTCGGCGGCGATTGCGGCCCAGGTGAAGCCGGGTCAGTGGGAGACCGTGGAGGTCCGGCAGGAAGGCCCGATTGCGTACGTGGAGAGCACAACGCTCGGGCTGGCCCAAATCTTCGACGAGGACCGGACCCGGTTCCTCCTGCTTTCAACTGACGAGAGTCAGGAACAGACGAAGGCAGTAGTCCAGGAACTGGCCCGAGCGGCATCCGCTCAAGGAGGGACCGACACGCCGGACAGCGTGATCGCGCTGCACCATGCGGCCCAGCGATTGCTGGAGCCCCGCGATGTGAGAATCCCCTTTGCGGCCGACCTGGCCGCAGCCTTTCCCGCTGACAAGTTGGAGGTCAGGCGGACCTTCGGCCATCTGCTCAGTCTAATCAAGGCGGTAGCGTTGTTGCATCAGTACCAGCGCGACCGGGACGACAGCGGCCGAATCATCGCCCTGCCCGGCGACTACGAGGTGGTGCGTTCCCGTCTGGCCGAACCGCTGGGCCGCAGCCTTGGCTATGAGCTGACCGCCGGGGCCAGGGACATGCTGAACGTGCTGCTCGGCTGGGACGGGGAGTTCACGGTCTCCGCGGTGGAGGCCAAGACGGGGCTGTCGAACAATACGGCAAGGGGGCGGATCAAGGAGCTTGAGGGCCGCGGGCAGATTGTCAAGACCCAGGATTCGCGGGGTCGGACGCCGGCGAGTTATGCGGTGGCCCCGGACCGTCCTTCGCTGACGGGTCTGGCGCTTCCCGCCCTGAATGACGGGCCGGAAAAGACACGGGCCATGCAGGCCGAAGGCGTTGAGGACAATGCGTAAGTCTTTTCAAGGACTGGAGATTTGTGCGCAACTGGCCCTGTTGCGGACAACGGTGAACGACGGAAGGCCACTTTGTTCGCAGAGCCCCCCGTTGCGAACAAAAGTCCTTGTGGCGCCTTGGCCTGGGCGTTGTTTGCAGGCGTAACCGGCCCACGTACGGAGCAAGAGCTATGGCTGTGGACCTGTCAATCGTGGAGAGCCTCGTGCGCGACCCTTGGGTCGGGCACCCGGACCAGATCAGCGTTGAGGACTTGCCTGGTGACTGGCGGGTGTGGTTCGAGGAGCGGGCCGCGGTCAAGGAGTACGACGGCAATCTGCCGCGCGAGCGAGCAGAGGCCGAGGCGTTGACAGAAGTCTGCCGGGCGATAAAAAAAAGCAAAAAGATGCTTGCATTACATGCAAGTATCGGTTACGCTGCGGAGCATGAAGGCGGTGCTGGACCAGATCAGGGATGCGATACGGACTGCGGAGAAAAGCCGCTACAGGATTGCCAAGGAAACCGCCATCTCGGAAAGCCAGCTCTCAAGGCTGATGAGTGGAGAGGCGGGGCTGAGCGTCGAGGCCCTGGAGCGGCTGGCGGATTCCCTCGGCCTGGAGATCACGATCCGTCCGAAACGACGGCGGAGAGGTAGGTGAGGCGATGGCGAGTGTATCACACGACAAGGGGTCCGGACGGCGGCGGATTCAATTCGTCGCACCGGACGGCAAGCGGCAGGCGATTCGGCTCGGCAAGGTGACGGCCAAGCAGGCAGAGACGGCCAAGCTGCACGTTGAGGACTTGGTGGCGTGCAAGTCCACGGGCTCATCGCTTCGGCCCGCAACCGCGGATTGGCTCGCCAGCCTGACGGACACAATGCGCCGTCGGCTGGAGCGCGTCGATCTTATCCGGCCTCGCGAACGCACCAAGTGCCCGACGTTGGCCGAATGGGTACGGGGCTACATTGCTGGCCGGACCGACGTGAAGCCGAACACACGACGGAATCTTGAGCAAGCCGAGCGCAGCCTGATCGGCTTCTTCGGCAAAGCGAAGCGGCTGGACGAGGTCACGCCGGGCGATGCCGAGGAGTTTCGGATTCACCTGAAAGCCGAGGGCCTGGCCGAGGGGACGAGCCGGCGTCGGTGCAAGCGGGCGCGGCAGTTCTTCACCGCGGCGATCAGGAAGAAGCTGATTACCGAGAACCCCTTCGTGGACATCAAGTGCGGCAACTACTCCAACGCGGAGCGGTTCTACTTCGTCAGCCGGGAAGAGACGGAAGCCGTCCTTGACGCCTGCGGCGATGTGGAATGGCGGGCGCTCTTCGCCGTGTGTCGGTACGGGGGCTTGCGTTGCCCCACGGAGGTCCTGCGGTTGCAGTGGGGCGATGTGGATTGGGAGCGGATGCGCTTCACGGTCCACGCCAGCAAGACGGAGCATCACGTCGGCAGCGGCATCCGGCAAGTGCCGATCTTCCCCGAGTTGCTGCCCCACCTACAGGACTGCTTCGAGCAGGCTGAGCCGGGCACGGAGTACGTGATTACCCGCTACCGCGCCACCAACAGCAACCTGCGAACGCAACTCGGGCGGATCATCAAGCGGGCGGGGCTGACGCCTTGGCCGAAGCTGTTCCAGAATCTCCGCTCCACGCGCGAGACGGAGCTTGCCGAGGAGTTCCCGATGCAGGTCGTGTGCGCGTGGATCGGCAACTCCCAGCCGGTTGCTGCGAAGCATTACTTGCAGGTGACTGAGGACCACTACCGAAAAGCGGCGCAGAATCCGGCGCAGCACGCGGCCGCACAGGGGTGCACGGGCTCGCAAGGCGATCAGGCCGAAGGCGCAGAACCCGCACTTTGCGGGCCTTTGCGGGTTGGTGCGGCTTTCTGCAACTCCTTGCCAGGCAAGGAGATACCCCCAAGGGGACTCGAACCCCTGTCGCCAGGATGAGAACCTGGTATCCTAGGCCACTAGACGATGGGGGCGT
>CAZNSB010000010.1:0-1609 GCA_964575155.1 uncultured Planctomycetaceae bacterium
CCGGTACCCCGTGGAGACGATCCGCGCCACCGCCATCGAGACCGCCGTCGCCGGCGCAAACGCCACCACCGCACTGGACACCCGGATCGTCTTCCGGACCGGGGAGACCTTCCGCCTGGGATGGAAGATCCAGTGGGCCAGGCGCCCCGCAGGCTGGCGGGTGGTCGAGGTCGAGATCACCTACCCGCGGGCCCTGGCGGACTTCCGGTTCTGACGACCGGGGCGGAGGCGGCGGGGCGGGCCGGCGGGGCAAGACCTTCGCCCCCGCGGCGTGTTTATCACCCTGGAAACACCTGGGAAAGGACCGATCATGCCGCACATCTCGATGGCACTGCTGGCGGTGCTGGCCCTGCCGCCGGCCGGGGCGCCCGCCGAGACACCAAAGACCATGCAACTGCTCCTTCGCGACGGCGTCAAGATGGACCTCGTGCGCATCCCGGCCGGGGAGTTCATGATGGGCTCGCCGGAGCGCGCAAAGGAGCGGCAGGCGTGCGAGACGCCCGTTCACAAGGTGAAGATCACGCGGGCGTTCTACATGGGCAAGGTTGAGGTGACGAACGCCCAGTACCGCTGCTTCCGCCCCGGCCACAGCAGCCGACACCTCGACGGCGCCGAACAGCCGGCATTGTTCGTGTCGTGGCACGACGCGGACGCCTTCTGCCGCTGGCTGAGCGAAAAGGCCCGAAGGAACGTCCGGCTGCCGACCGAGGGCGAGTGGGAGTACGCCTGCCGGGCGGGCACCACCGGGCGCTTCCACAGCGGCGACAAGGTCGGGGGGATCATGAGCTCGGCGGACCTGGCCAAGGTCGGTTGGACCGGCGGCAGCAGCAAGGGCCGCAGCCGGCCGGTCGGCAAGCTGGCGGGCAACGCCTTCGGGCTCTACGACATGCACGGGAACGCGTGGGAGTGGTGCGGGGACTGGTACGCCGACGACTACTACGGCCGGTCGCCGGCGGCCGACCCGCCCGGGCCCAAGACCGGCAAGGCCAAGGTCCTCCGCGGGGGGAGCTATTTCTACTGGGTGTGGCACTACTGCCGCTCCGCGCACCGGTACCGCCACCGCCCGGACGGGCGCGAGTGCGTGACGGGCTTCCGGGTGGCGGTGGAGACTTCGCCCTACAAGGGGCGGGCGGCGGCGGAGGTGACGCAGCCCTGGCCGGCGCCGCGGAACGTCGCCGGGCCGCAGGAGCCCGCCACGGCCGAGGCGCGTCTGGGCGCGCGCAAATTCGGCAAGCCGGCGGTGTGGGTGCGGGCGGTCGCTGCCGCCCCGAAGATCGACGGCCGGCTGAACGACGCCGCCTGGAAGGCCGCCCGCCCGCTGCGTTTCCGCCACCTCTCCGGCCGGGCCGCCTGGCCCAGCCAGTACACCGCCGCCCGCGTCGTCGCCGACGCCGGGAAGCTCTACGTCGGCTTCGACTGCCGCGACGACGACATGGGTCGGGTGACGGTCGCCGGCAAGAAGCGCGACGACGCGGTCTGGCAGGGCGACACCGCCGAGGTCTTCCTCGACCCGCTGCACGCCGAGACGCCGGGGGCGTACTACCACATCGCCGTCAACCCCGCCGGCGTGACCATGGACGGGAAGGGCGAGAACCTCTCCTGGAACCCC
>CAZNSB010000010.1:1619-9150 GCA_964575155.1 uncultured Planctomycetaceae bacterium
GCGTCGAGGACTTCGAGGGCATCTCGTCGAACCGATGGGAGAAGATCGGGAAGACCGGGGTCACCGCGCTCGTCGGGGTCCTGAAGCGCTCCGCGATCGCGAGGCAGGTCCCGGCCGACGACGCCTCGAACGAGGAGAAGCGCGAGGCTCAGACCGCGCGCTCGGAGGAGTACGGGATCGAGGCGCTCGAGGGGAAGGGCGAGAACCTCTCCTGGAACCCCAGGCTCGAGGTGGCCACCACCCGCCACGAGAAGGGCTGGCGCGTGGAGCTGGCGATTCCCTTCGGCGATCTGGGCCTGCCCGCCGGGCAGGTGCCGGACGTCTGGGGCGTCAACTTCACCCGGTTCCGCCCGGAGCTTCACGGCGGCAAGCCCCGCCTCGGCAAGCTCGTGCCGCACTCCTGGCCGGTGGACTCACCGGACAAGCTCCGACCCGCCCAGGACACCGCCTGGGCCCAGACCCTCTGCGACCTCTCCCACGTGCCCACACGGTTCGGGCACGCCCTGTTGGAGGTCGGCACCAGGCCGACGCCCGCCCCCCAGCGGCTCATCGAGGTCATCGCCCGGGAGGACTTCTCCTCCGGCACGACCGGGAGGTTCAGCAAGGGCGAGGTGGTGGACGGCGGGTACATGGGGGCCGGCAAGGCGCTGCTGTTCAAGCCCGGACAGGGCGCGACGCTCTTCACGGTGCCCCTGACGAAGTTCCGCGACGTGCAACTGCTGGCCGTCGTCAAGGCCAGGAAAGGCAGCGGCATCTACTGGCACACCTTCGGGAAGATGTACGGGTCGAACAAGTGCTGCCCGCGGCAGGTGACGACGATCACGCGGGACTTTACCCGGCTGGCTCCGGCGTTCAACTACTGCGACGGGGGGGGGACGCTGGACGTGAACTCCGCGGGGGTGGCCGACGCGTACTACGCGGGGTTCCGCAAGCACCTGAGCTGGTGCACCGAGCCGACCATCGGGCGGATCCACTTCGCCGGGCCGGACCACTGGGCCGTCGTCTACACCCGCGTCGGGCAGATGACGACCCAGCACCCGCACAACCGGCGCGTGGACCCGGACAAGGACGTCATCCCCGGGTGGTTCTTCCACGCCTCCGGGAACTACGATCTCCTGATCTCCGACGCGGTGATGTTCAGGGGCATCGACAACGTCCCCCCGGCCAGGCCCGCCGGCGTGCAGTGCAAGGTCGTCGGCAAGCAGGCGGTGGTCTCGTGGAAGCCGGCCGCCGACAACACCCTCACCGTCTGGTACGAGCTGAGCGCCGCCGGCCGGCCCCTCGCCGAGGTCGCCGAGCTGTCGGCGACGGTGCCGGCGGAGAAGGTCACCGGCAGGAAGCTCACCGTCCGGGCGGTGGACTTTTTCGAGAATTTCTCCGAGCCCTCCGAGCCGGTGGCGGCGGGGCGTTGACGTCGGGGTTCCGAGCCGGCCTCTACCGAGGGCCCCTCGCGTCCGGTGACGCGGGGCGTGGCGTCGCCGGAGACGATGCTGCGGCGGGTCTCCGCAAGGAGTTTCCCATTCATCAGAAAGAGCCTCGGCGGCCCTGGCACGTTCTTCTCCTGAGCGGCGGCGCACGGCAGGCTGCAACATACGGCAAGCACCTCACATACCAGGGGTCGGCGCCGCGCTCTCGGCGTCTTGCCGGTTCCGCTGATCATCGCGCTGCCACCAGCCGGAGCGTGTACGCGTCCGTGGGGCCGACGTGCGGCAGCGCCACCACCAGGGTGTTATCGCGAACTTCGTACTCGCCCTCCAGGGCGGCGATCGGCCGGGCGAGTTCCTTCCTCCTCGTGTTCGGAATCCAGGCGGCGGTCACGTGGACCTTGCCGTCCCTGATGAGATGCCGCGCCTTGTCCAGGTTGTTGAACCGCACGGCGTGCGGGCCGGCGCCGCCCCCGTGGAACAGCCCGAGGACGACGCGGGCCTGCTTGCTCGCCGGATCGTGACCGGCGACGGCGTGGATGGCGCCCTTCCGGCTGACGTGCACCAGCGTGCCGGTCACGTCGGCGTAGCCCTTGTACGCCCACCAGGCGGAGCGTGGCCGCTGCTCGGGGTGGGTGAGGAGGCCGTTGAGCGAGACGTTGTTGCAGTTGCTGCACCCCTCGTCGTCCCAGCACGACTTGCTGGCGCTGAGGATCTTCGCCTGCTCGAACACGGCGAAGAACTGGACCAGGGCGCCGGGGCTGAACTGGTACGTCGGCCCGGCGAACTCGTTGATGCTGATCGGCAGCTCCTTGACGCCGAGCTGCTGCTTCATCATCGCGCGGACCGTCTCGGCCTTGCGCACAAACCCGAGGTCCAGCCCCATCTGGTGCCAACTGAACACGTCGGGCAGGACGCCGCGCTCCTTGGCGTACTGGAGGTAGCTCTTGAACAGCTCCTCCCTGTACCCGGCCAGCGACGGGCCGACGATGACCGCCTTCGGGTCGAGCGAGCGGATCTTCTTGTGCGCCACCTCCCAGGTCTTCAGCCACCGGCCCCAGGTCTGCTTCGTCTTGACCCCGAACTTCCAGAACATTTCGATGTCCGGCTCGTTCCAGATGTCGTACTGGACCGAGCAGCCGGCCTGCTGGATTCGCTTGACGACGCCTTCGACCAGCGCCTCCCACTTGGACCAGTCGCCGTTGTCGCCCGGCCACCACTTGTGCGGCCCTCGCCCGTACCCGTGGCTGTCGGACAGAACGAGCACGTGCGTCGCCCCGAGCTTCTTCACGCGATGGTGGTTTCCGAGGACCCCGGCGGCGCCGCCCATCCAGGTGAGCCGGTCCCGGAACATCTGCGGCCTGAGCGGCGCGATCAGGGGGTCGGTCGGCCGGTCCTTGGACATGCCGTGCAGGAAGCCGCTGGCCCGCCACGTCGCCGGGCCGAGCTGCTTGCCGAAGTCGACCACGATGTGGCCCGGGTGCTTCTGCAGCCGGGCGAGCCTCGGCCTGGCCGCCGAGCCCGCGGACAGGGCCAGGCCCGCCAGCGCGTTCCGGGCCTTCTTCAGCGATTCGTCGAAGGCGTCCGGGGTCAGCGTCGTGTCGTTCAGCAGCCGGTCCATCTGCTCTCCGGCGGCCGAGAGCGGCTCGGCGACTCGGGGGTACTTGGCCTGGTCGAGCCAGCTCCGGATCGCCTTCCACTCCTCGATGATCGCCTCGCACGCTCGCTGGCGTGCGGCCTGCCGGGCGCCGAGCCTGGCGAAGTGCGCCAGGTCGCGGGCGGGCGACGCGGCGGCGCGCGGGACGGAGATCAGGCCGGGATGCTTGGAGTAGCCCTCCGCGCGGACCGTCTCGCCGAGCGGCGCCGCGCCGTTCTCGTAGTACGTGACGGCCGGGCCGTCGGCGCGGCGGATGCGGATGTTATCCAGCAGGATGACGTAGTCGCCGGCGCGGCTGCCGTGATGGATGAGGACGAGCCGCTCGGTGGTCCGGCCCGCCGCCGCGTCGAGCGGTATCTTGCGCGCGTACCACTTGCCGACGGCGCGGTCGAGCCTGGCGGCCGGATGCGACGGGATCCCGTTCTGGTCCGTGACGCTCTTGCCGTCAACCTGGACGTCCCGGAACCGTCTCATCCGCTGGTCCGTGAAGAGCACGTCGACGCCGCCGTTGTTGACGAGGCTCTTGGACGGGACGAAGATCTCGTACTCGAGCACGTCGCCCCTGGCGATCCGGACCCGCCGCTTCGAGATGCAGTGGATGAGGTGCGCCCGCCGATGCCCCTGGCCCTTCCCGTAAAACAGCAGGCAGGTGTCGTTGTCTTTCCCGGCCGGCGGGTCCGCGGCGGCGGCCGCCGGCAGCATCGCGGCCAGGAGGGCCGCGGCCCAGGCACGGGTGCGTGCTCTCTGCGGCATGGTTGCCTCCTCGATGCGCTGGCGTCGTCTGGGGCGGCCAAGAGCCCGTAGGGTGGGACGAAGTCCCACCTTTCGCCTAGGTATAGTGCAACTGCGCCGTCGCGGTGCAGTCGGCCTCGGCGGCGCCCCCACGCCGCACTCGCTTCGCGGCGGGCCCAGCCCCGCGCGCAGGCTCAGGCGGGGAATCACCCCGCTGATGCAGACGGCCCGGCCGCCACCACCCTCGCTGCCGGACATATGGCCTCTCCTTCTGTCGCGAACGGGTGCCCCATGTTAGAGCGCCGGTGCGGAAAGGCAAACGACGAATGCCCGGCCGGGCCCCGCCGGGGGTCACTTCGGCGGCGGCTTCTCCTGGGCGGTCGGGCACCGCCCCCGGAGCGTTTTGTACTCGCCGGTGATGAAGGTCCGGCAGATGGCCAGGGCGGCTGAGGCGAAGGGGGTGGCCACGAGGGGGTCGTCCTCCTTGGCGTCGGTGAAGCGGTTGACCCACGACCCGTCGGGCCGCTGTCGGCGGAGCAACTCTCGGGCCAGGGCCGCCGGCCAGGCGACCCGCCCGCGAGGGGTCCGGAGCTGCGGCTGGCGCAGGGCGAGGAAGGCGTGCGAGCAGGCCCACGCCCAGTAGTAGTACACGGCGTTGCGGATGACCTCGCGATCGGGAGCGAAGTTGCCGGGGTTGTCGGCCGGCGAGAAGTGCCGCTGGAGCCAGTGGCGGGCGGCCGCCACGCGCGGGTGGTCGGGTTTCAGGCCGCAACGGAGCAGGATGCGCAGCCCGTCGGCGGTCATGGTGCCGTAAGAGCTGAACCGCCGCCGCCCGAAGCGGTCGGTGCCGGCCACGCCCGCCTTGTTCTGGCCGGCGTCGCCGGGGATGAAGAAGAACCCCCCGTCGTCGAAGCTCCCGTCGCCTCCGGCGGGGTCGGCGGCGAAGTTCTGGCAGCGGCAGGCGAAGCGGAGGATCTGGGCGTAGCCCGGGTCGCTCAGCGGCACCCCGGCCGACCGCATCGCCGCCAGGCCGTAGATCGTCGCCACCATGTTCGACTCGAAGAAGCGCTCCTTCGGCTGACCCGGCGGGGGCTTCCGCGGCACCTCCAGGGAGAACCCCCAGCCGCCGTACTCGCGGTCGCTCGGGCGCCAGCCCAGGCGCTCGTTGAGTTGCCGGGCCCGCAGGTATTCCAGCCAGGCCTGGCGTGCGCGGCGGTTGCGCGGGGTCTTCCGTGCCAGCCCGATGACTCGGCTGGCGGAGGCGGCGTCAAAGGCGGGGAACAGCAGCTCGCGCCGGCGGACCTTCAGCCGGCCGTCGGGTGCGAGGAAGCCGGCCAGGTAGTCCACGCCGCCCCGAAAGGCCGCCCGCGCCTGCCCGCCGGCCTGGGGGATGAAGAACATGGCGCTGGTGACGTGGGCCGTCAGCGACGGCCCGGTCTTGAAGCAGCCGTACGTCTCCGACCGCCACGCGCCGTCGGGCGATTGTCTGGCGATCATGAACCCCCCGGCCTTGGCCAGGGCCGTGTCGATTCGCCCCAGCAGCCGCTTCTCGTCGGGCGCGCAGCCAGCCGCCGCCAGGGCGACCAAGGCGGCGGCCGGGAAGGCGTGTCTGACCGAGGGCCCCATGCAAGGCTCCGGGCTAGCGCTTCTTGATCTCGGCGGCGATCGGCAGCTTGGTGCGGTCAACTGTGAGCACGAGCAGGGCGGCGGAGGTGCAGAAGGTCCGCCCGGTAATGCAGTGGTGCCCGGTCCAGCTCCCGTCCTTGTTCTGGATCCGGTTCATGTTCTCGGTCATCTTCTTGTCCCACTTCTTCCACGGCTCGCCGGCCTTGACGATGAGCCCCTCGCCGATGTTCAGGTAGCTGAGGAACTCCTCCCCGCCGTTGGAGCCGAAGCCGGCGATGAAGCGCTTGTCCTGGAGCTTCTTGATGACCGCCTGGTCAGCCTGGTCGGCGACCTTCTGGCTCTTCTTCAGCCGGGCCAGCTCCTCGGAAAGCTGCTTCTTGTCAGCGGCCGTGGGGGACCCCTTCAGCTTCGTCTCCACGACCTTGATCTTCATCGCGTTGGTCCTGGCCGATTCGCGCAGGACCATGGCGTTGGAGGATGCGGTGTAGAGCTGCACGCCGGCCGAGCCCGCGGCGCCGAAGCTGCCGTTGACAACGTTGAACTGCTTCTGGGAGTACCCCTCGGCGTTGGCCAGGGCTTCGCGGCTCACCTTCCTGCCGGACTGGGCGGCCATGTTCATGCCCTTGACGGCGATGCCCTGGGCCAGCACCGGCGCCCAGCCCTGATTTCCCCAGGTGCCGTCCTTGCGCTGGTTCTTCTGAATCTTGTGCAGCACCTTGTCCAGGGCGGCCGAGGCCAGCTCGACGGTCTTCTCGTCGGGCATGTTGTCCTGGACCTCGTTGAGCAGCAGCGAGGCGAGGAAGGTGTCGATGAACGGCCCGAGCTTGGCCTGCACGCGGGTGCCGCGGGTTTTGGTGACGTAGAGGGCGTCTTTGGGGGGTTTCTCCAGCTCGGCGCAGACGAACTGCACGGCCTTGAGGACGTTCTTGGCATGGGGCCCCTTGGCCGGCGTGCTGCCGGAGCGGATCAGCGCCAGGGCGGCCACGCACGTGTCGGCCACGCTGGGGACGTCCTTGAGCTTGAGCCCTTGGCCCATGTGGACGGACTCCTCGCCCTGGCCCCAGGCGCCGCTGGGCAGTTGCTGTTTGACCAGCCATGCCAGCCCGCGCTTGACGTTCTTGCTCAGCGGCTTGGACTTGACGGCGTTGACCCACTTGACCTTCTTCTGTCCGGTCTCGGCAGTGGCCTTGGCGGCCTCGCCGGCCTTGGCCTTTTCCTCTGCCCTGGCCGGCGCCACGAGAGCCGCCGCGCACACAATCGCCGCGATCGCGATCTGTGTCACCCGCTTCATCATGCCATCTGCCCCTTTCTGCGCCCGCAGGCGCACCGAAGTCAATTGCCGCGCGTACCTGCGCAACCCGATACGTTCCTAACTATCTGACGTTGGGGAGAGCCCGGCGGTTCCCTCTGGCCGCAGATTTTGTGCCGCGGCGAGCCCGGACGCTGCTACCTGCCGGTCGGCTTGAGCCCGAAGCCGGGGACGTCGGGCATGATGCGTTCGCCGTCGCGGATCTTGTAGCCGGCCTGGGCCATCGCCTCGCGCAGCCGCTTCAGCCCGTCGCGGCTCTCCTGGAAGGGCTCCTCGATCCAGTACAGGTCGCAGTCGGCGACGGCCCCTCGGCGCGACGCACGGGCCTGGACACACGGCCGCCTGCGCAGGCTCAAAGCCTATGTCACCAAGGCCCTATCCCCAAAACCTTAATGCATCCGACAAAAACTTCTCGCTTGCAACCCATCGCCGCCTCTTGGTATATTCCCCGCGTACGACTGTCGCCTGGCTTTTGGCGGAAGGCTGCGAGTTGGTGGCGTGCACCGATCCCCCACGAGTCCGCGCAACAGTCAAGGCCACCAGGAGTCGGCGCCATGAAGAGGATTTACGTAGGGAACCTGTCGTACGACACCACCGAAGACCAGCTGAGAGAGGCCTTTGCCGCTCACGGCACGGTGGAAAGCGTCGCCATCATTACCGACCGGATGACCGGCCGGCCGCGAGGCTTCGGATTCGTGGAGATGACCGACGACGCCGAGGCCACCGCCGCCATTGCCGCCGTCAACGGCATGGAGATGGATGGCCGGACCCTCACCGTCAACG
>CAZNSB010000010.1:9160-12235 GCA_964575155.1 uncultured Planctomycetaceae bacterium
GAGCGCGGCGGGGGCGGCGGCGGCGGCGGGGGCGGCGGGGGCGGCGGCGGAGGCGGCGGACGCCGCTGGTAGGCCGGTGACCGCCTTTTCCCGGGCGGAGGAGAGAAGCCGCTTTCGACCGGCACCTCGCTGAGGGGAGCGTGCGTCCGGCCGGGGCGATCAGCCCGAGAGGCCCTGGTCGGTCAGCTCGTACCGCCGCCGGGCGACCTCGACGACGGCCAGGGCGGCGCTGCGGAAGTCGCCGAGGGCGATGCCTGCGCCCTGGTTGACCACGACCAGGTCGTCTCCGATCCGTGCCCGCTCGGTCCGCCCGGACCGCTCCGCCGAGACCTCCGCGCCGCGCAGCCCGGCGTGCGCCGGGGCCAGGACGACGGCCAGGTTCGCCGGCCCCAAACCCGTGAGGCTGAAGCGGAGGTGGTGCTGGTTGGGATACGCCCGCAGCGGCTCTACCTGCATCGGGGGTGGGTCGAAGCCCTCGCTGAGCGAGAAGAAGGCGTCGGCGTGGTAGAGGAAGTGCCCCGTGACCGAGCTGCCGCCGCGCTCGATCCGGAAGGTCCGCCGGGCGTGGTCGACGAGAAACGGCTGGAAGGAATGGAGGTTCCACTGCAAGGCCGCCTGAGCCTGGGGGATCGGCACGAACTCGTCGAGGAGGACGAAACAGCTCTGGGGCTTGAGGAAGAGCACGTGGCGTCGGCAGCGGCGGGCGAGGGGGTAGCTGGCGTCGGCGTTGCCGCGGAAGTACACCACCCGGTCGTCCTCGAAGGCGTTCTCGATTCCGCCGCGCGACTCGCGGGATCGCTGGAGCTGCCCGGCCTCCGAGAGCGTCGGGCAGTTGTGGCTGCGGGTGTGCCAGAGGCAGTGGGCGTGGTGCGCCGAGGCGTACCCGTCGTAGTAGCCGCTGGGGCAGGCCAGGACCTCCCCGGCGACGTGGAGGATCAAGTCGTTGTTGTCTGCGTGGGAGTGGCTGACGGACCCCAGCGGGGCCGAGCGGAAGAGGAAGGCGACGTCCCTGCCTGGGTCGTGGAGGCCGGTTCGGATGGCCGCCAGCCCGGCGGCGGGAAAGACCCGGCAGACGCCGGGGGGCGGGGCGGGCGGAGCTTCCGCGCGGCCGGGGTCGGCGAGGTAGGTCTGCGGCCGGGGTTCGGGCGGCGTCTCGGGCGCGGGGGGGTGGTGCCGCCGGCAGGCGGCGACGTAGTCGCCCAGCCCGCGCTGCCCCGTCTGCCGCTGGATCGCCTCGACCACGTCGGCGTTCAGCCGGAGGTTCCTTCCCGGGGGGAACGCGCAGTCCCCGAACCCCAGCCACTGCGAGTAAGGCGGGACGCACCAGAGCCTCCAGCGGGCGTGGTTGGCCCAGAAGGGGCGGCGGTAGAGGTCGACGCCGGCGCCGCGGGCCAGCGTGGTGGCGAACATCGTCATGATGTCGACGTAGGCGGCGCCGTAGGCGGGGCCCTCCGCCCACCCGCCGTCGTCGCCCGCCCAGATCGGCCAAATCCCGCAGAGCACCGGGCGGAGCCACTCCAGCCACGCCCGCGCCGGCGCGACGTGCTCGTGGAAGACCAGGGCGATCTGGGCCAGGAAGACGATCTCCCGCCCCGCGTGGGAATCGAACCTCTCCACCCCGTACATCCCGCGCCCGTGCATGTACTCGTAGTTGATCTGCCCGCGGCGGCGGAACTGGTCGATGACCAGCCGACGCTCCTCGGCGGTAAACGCCTCCCAGACCCAGTCGCAGACCTGCGGGCCGTCCCAGATGACCGACATGTGGGCCTCGTCGTTGTGGCCGATGTCGCTGGCGCCGTCGGGGTCCCAGCGGGAGATTGAGGCCATTCGCCGGCAGGCGGCGCGGGCGTACCGGCGCTCGCCGCAGGCCAGGTACGCCAGCGCCAGCGTCCGCGCCTGCCTCACGAACCGGCGCGACGCGTGCACCACGGCCCGCCGGACGCGGAAGAACTCCTTGTAGTCCATCGTCCGGTCGGGCAGGAAGGGGGGGGGATCGATCTCGTGGCGGGCGGAGAGGATCTCCTCGGCGCGGGCCTGGAGCGCCTCCCACGCGCCGGCGCGCCCCGCGCGGCGGGACGCCCGCAAGGCCGGGAGGTCCTCGGGGCGGATGAAGATCCGAGGATGCCCCGCCGGCAGACGGTTCAGCCATTCGCTCGCCGGGGGGACCTCGACCACGACCGCCTCCGGGGCCATCTCGAAGGTGAAGACCTCCGATTCGGCCCCGCCGGCCGACCACTTCCAGAAGTGCCGCCCGGCGGGCAGGGCCTCGGCCGGCAGGAACATGGGGTCGGCGAGGCCGTCGGCGGCGAGGCAGACGTCCTGGCACGCGGCGTCCCGGGCGACGGTCAGGCGGAAGGGCGGGGCGGCGGGCCCGCCCGGCTTCCAGACGAAGACCGGGGGGTTGGTGCCGGGGCGGGTGTTATTCCGCGGCTGCCGGGGATCGACGTGGGGGTGGGGGTGCCGTTGCTCTTTCACGAATTCGCTCCTCGCGTTCCGCTTGCGGATGGCGAATGACGAAGCCCGAATGAAGAATCAATGCCGAAGCCCCAACGACCAAGGCAGTGCCATTCGTCATTGCCGGTTCGTCATTCCGGCGGGTCCTTCTTCCCGGCCGCGACGATCATGCCCGCCAGCTTCGCCCTGGCCTTTTCGTAAACGGCGGGGTCGGTCTCCCAGGCGAACCAGGAGCCCGCCAGCGGGAGGATCACCTTCTGGGCCTCGGCCGCCCGCCCCAAGTCTTCCAGTATCGCCAGGTACTGGTAGTCTTCGAGCGCGTCGCGCAGGGCCTTCAGCCGCAGGCTCGGCGCGATGCCGTCGTAGCCCACCGCCCGGCCGGGATAGACGATCGTGCCCTCGCCGTTGTAGATGGGCGACCGGTCGGGGCCCCTGGGACAGTACGTCTTCGCGTCCGTCCAGGGATCGTCGACCTGCCGCCAGTACGACATCCCACCCCAATAGAGCAGCCCGCGGATGCGGAACCGCCACGCGATCCAGGCCGGCACGCGGTAGTTCATCAGCGGATAGTCGATGTGCCACCAGGGCGTTTTTTCGCGCTGGCAGAGCGCAGTATAGGTC